>LIZR01000001.1 GCA_001302825.1 Planctomycetes bacterium DG_23
ATTCCAGCAAGTTCGTATACAAATTGCGCCAAATGCAGGATGCCCAACTCAAAGTGGAGGATTAGTCTTAGGCCCTAATAGGCAAACGAACCTCCTGTGATTTGACCAGATTATAAAGGCAGCGACAGTGAAAAAGACTATGAAAGCGGTGGTTGTGCGTGCCCCTATGCAGTTCGGTGTTGAAGAGGTTCCTACGCCCACCTGTCCCCAGGGAGGAATGCTACTCAAGGTTATCGCCTGCGGACTGTGCGGCTCGGACCTGAGGACCCTGCGCAGTGGACACAGGAAGGTTACCTTCCCCTGGGTCATCGGCCACGAGATTTGCGGAGAAGTGGTCAAAGCGGGTACAAACTATCAGGGGCCCTGGCAAAATGGGGCTATTTTGGCGGTGGGGCCGGTGGCCTATTGTGGTGTTTGCGACTTTTGTGCCAGCGGAAAGTATGAACTTTGTGAAAACCGTCGCGAAATCGCCCAAGCCTGGCCCGGTGGCCTCGCCGAATATATCGCCATTCCAGAAGAGTGTGTGAAACTGGGAACCATTGAAATTGTGCCCCAGGGACTTGACCCCGCCTTCGCGGCCATCTCTGAACCTGTCTCTTCCTGTGTTAATGCGCAGAATAAAGGAGAAGTGGGCCCGGGTGATACGGTGGTTATTATCGGTGCCGGCCCCATCGGCTGTGTCCACGCGAGTCTGGGGCGGGCCCGGGGTGCGGACAAAGTATTTGTCGCTGATATTGTGGAGGAAAGGCTGAAATTGGCCGAAGCATTTGACCCGGATGACACCATTAACGCCGCCCAAAGCGATTTAGTGAAAGAAGTCCGCAGGCTCACGCGGGGAAAAGGCGCAGATGTGGTTATCACGGCAACTTCAGCCCCGATTGCTTCGGTGCAGGCCGTGGAGATGGCCAGGAAGGGAGGACGGATCCTTATTTTTGGCGGGTTGCCCAAAGACAATTGCAAACCCGGCGTGGATATGAACATCGTCCATTATAACGCCCTGCATCTTATTGGAACGACAACCTTTGCCCCCAGACATCAGCGTATGGCCTTGGGCCTTATGGCTTCCGGTCAAATCGCTGCAGAAAAACTGGTCACGCACCGGTTCCCCCTTACTGATTTCGAACAAGGCGCAAAGATGGCCCTTGAAGGCAAGGTCTTGAAAGCGGTGTTTTTTCCGTAGTACTGGCTTGAGAGTTTGCGCTTCGCATCCTGAGGATGCTCAGCATCCGAAGGGCATAAGGAGGATTTAGATGTCTCGTGCAGGTGGAAAACGCAAGATTCCGTTTCTGAAAAACGGCGTTGCCCAGGTTGCTCTGATTGTTGAAGATATGGACAAAACCGTGGAAAACTTCTGGAAACTTTTCGGTATCGGCCCCTGGCACATCTACACCTACGGCAAACCTCTCTTAAAAAAGATGACCTATCAGGGCAAGGCATGCGAATACAAGATGCGGGTGGCCCTGGCCAACATCGGCCCCTTGCGCATTGAACTAATCGAGATGCTGGAAGGGGATACCGTCTATGCCGAGTTCGTCAAAAAGCATGGCTACGGCGTGCATCACTTCGGCATCCTGGTTGACGATATAGAAAAGGCCATCGCCCAGGCTGAAGGGGCCGGGTGGACGGTCACGATGGATGGGGCCGGTTTCGGTCGGGATGGCGATGGATATTATGCTTACCTGGATACGGAGGATGAAATCAGCGTCACCCTTGAACTTGACGAACGGCCTAAGGGTAGAGTGCATCCGGAAAAGATTTATCCCCCCGAGGCCGACGAATCTTAGCGCAAAGTCGCCTCAATCGCTGATGCACAAGGAGAAGTGGTTAAGTGTACAAAATAAAACCACCTGAAGTTATCATTCTGGATCGAGTCCAAAAGGACCCTCGCACGCGGGAGCGTCTGGGCCGCCTCATGGAGCATATCGACTGCTCAAATGTAGTCGAAGTGGACTATGCTGGATTGGCTGAGATTGTCCAAGCCCGTGGTTGGAATCGGGATGGAAAGCGGACCGGTCAGTACCACACGAACGAGGACCCAGCCATTGTCTTCAATGTCTTCCGCTGGAACTCGCAAGAGCAGGTGGCGGCACTTGGCGAAAAGTTCCCGGCGCTCGGCACACACCATCTTCTGGGGACAGGCGCTTGGGGATTTCGAGATGCGAAGATGCTGCGTGAAAGGCAGGATTGTGTGTGTCAATCCGCCTACGAGATTCATTGCGCTTTCGGTTGTTTACATAACTGTCAATACTGCCATGTAACACCTCTATTCAACATTATGCTCAACCTTGAGGAGCTGGCTGAAAAAGTCAAGGAGTTGGGAGAATCGATTCCGCATCAAAACCTGTACAAATTCGACAATGCCACCGACCAGATCACATTGGAGCCGGAATACGGTGCTTCCCAGATTATGGTGAAGATGTTTTCGCAATGGGCCGGCAGGTATCTCTTGCTTTATACCAAGTCCGATAATGTCGAGCACTTGCTCGACCTGGACCACCGGGGTCACACCTTGATCTGTTGGTCGGTGGTATCGGAGACTGTGTGTCGAGAAATCGAAAAGAAGACGCCGAGTTTGGAAAAGCGCATCCGAGCCATGGAGCTCTGTCAGAATGCCGGGTATCCGGTGCGCATCCGTTTTTCGCCGTTGATTCCACTCAAGAGTTGGCGAGAGGAGTTTCAGGACACGGTGGAGCGCGTGTTATCGCGGGTGCGTCCCGATGTGATCTCGGTCGATGTGATCGGATGGATGGACCCTGAGCAAATGAAAGACGCACTGGATATGGAACTATTCGACCCGGATTATGTAACCATTTTGGACAGGCTAATTGAGGAGGATTTCCAGCGCCTGGGCAAACATATTTTTCCACACGAAATGCGTGCGGAAATCTTGCGCTTCATCATTAAGGAGATCAAGCGCATCAGACCCGAACAGCCGGTCTCTCTCTGTGTGGAGACGGCCGAGATGTGGAAGGAGTTAGGCCCCTTGACGGGTATGAAGCCCCAACACTATGTGTGCTGTTGCGGACCGACCAGCGTGCCCGGGCATCTCATTTCGGAGGTAAAACTATAATGGCGAAAAAACCTAAGGAGATTTCCTATCGCACCGTAGGCGAGTGGCGGCTTAAAAGTAAGACTTCCTACAAGAATCCTTTTATTAATGTGACGGTGGATGCCACCTTCACCAGCCCATCCGGCGAAAAGTTCACCGTGCCCGGCTTCTACGACGGCGCTTCGCATCCTGAGGATGCTCAGCATCCGAAGGGCGAGGATACCTGGCGGGTGCGTTTCAATCCCAACGAGGTCGGTCGGTGGAAGTTCAACATCTTCTCTAAGCCTGCCGACCCCGCTCTAACGCAGGAAGGTGAGTTTGAAGTTACCTCGTGCGAAGCCCGGGGTTTCTTGAAGGCCACACCCGGCCGCGCCTGGGGCTTCCACTACGAGTCGGGCGAGCCGGTTTTCTTCCTGGGCGACACGGTCTACAACCTCTTTGGTATGGCCTACTGCGGGGGGCCGGTCGCTTCGTTCCTTAAGCGGCGCGCCCAGCAGGGATTCAACCTCCTGCGCGTGCGCCTGCCGGTCAGTCCTTTCCACCCACCCGATGGCTATAATCACTGGCAGACGCGTCGCACCTGGCCCTGGGGCGGTAGCGAGCAAAGCCCCCAGTTCGACCGTTTCCACCTGGAATACTTCCACACCGTGGACCAGGTAGTAAGTGAAGCCGAGAAGTTGGGCTTAGGATTTGAGATGATTATGGAAGCCTGGGGCTTTGAATTTCCATTCAACTGCCGCCACCTCTTCCTGCCGGAATGGGAAGAGCTGTGGATGCGCTATCTGGTCGCCCGCTACGACGCCTTCAACTGCGTCTACTTCTGGACGCTGATGAATGAGTATGAGTATTATCCCGATGGGCGCTGGAAGCGGCAGAGTAGCCCCCTTGCTGACCGCTGGGCTATGAGGATGGCCCGCTGGCTCAAGAGCACAGCCCAGCACGGTCACATTGTTTCCGTCCACAACGGCCCTCAGATGCCGCCCTTTGCCGAGCGTTTCGCCACCGACCCGGAAGCGATTGACGCCATTATGTTTCAAAGCTGGGGGACTACCGGCAAGGAGGACGCCTGGCTCGCTTCCGGCATTGAGGAAAGCATCGCCAAAAGCCTCAAGGATTGGCCGGGCTCGGCCCTCTTTGCTGAGTATGGTTACGAGCGCAACCCAGAAGTATCGCTCAGACTGCCGGGCCACAGATTTTGCGACCCCGAACACACGCGGCGCGGGGCCTGGCGCGGTGCGTTCTCTGCGCTGGGCGTCATCCACGGTTTTGAGAATTCCTGGGGGCCGTGTATGATCCTCGACCAAGATCAACCTGGCTTGAAATATCTACTCCATATGAGGCGCTTCTTTACCGGGGTGGTTCCCTTCCACCGGATGCGGCGCACACCGGAGGTTCTTGCCGCTGGCGAGTATGCGCCGGGACTCCAGCCCTTGGCTCTGGCGACGGAAAACCAGGAGGTGGTAGCCGTATATCTGCCAGCAGGTAGTTCAGCGCACCTTGCGTTGTCAGAAGATAAATCTTACAGGGCTCAGTGGTATGATACCAGAGTCGGCCAACTCAGCCCGGCAAGCCCATCAGCCCAAGAGAAGAAACTCAGCTTCGCCACGCCCGGGGGCCAGGACAAAGAGCAGCATCCCTGGGACTGGGTCTTAGTCCTCTTTAGCAACCACGCGAAAAAGCGGAGTGCCGGCAAGCGATAGTCCTTATGGGGAGGTAAAAGTGCTATGAAAGAAAACACCACCTTAGCGGTGATTGTAGGCAACCGTGACTTCTTCCCCGACAGGCTGGTAACCGAAGCGCGAGATGACATCTTGAGCCTCTTCAAGCAACTTGATATCGAGGCTATTGTCCTGGGCGAGGAGGATACCAAACTGGGCGGCGTGGAAACCTGGGAGGATGCCAAAAAGTGCGCAGCGCTCTTTAAGGCCCACCGGGATAAGATAGACGGGATTCTGGTGGTGCTGCCCAACTTCGGCGATGAAAAAGGAGTCGCCGACACCGTCAAGTTATCCGGCCTTCAGGTGCCCATTCTGGTTCAGGCCTATCCCGACGACCTGAACCAGTTCACTCTGGAGCGCCGGCGGGACAGTTTCTGTGGCAAGATATCCGTCTGCGATAACCTGCACCAGTATGGCTATCCCTTCTCCTTGACCCAGTTGCACACGGTGCATCCGGCCGCCGAGGGCTTCCAGAGCGACCTGAAGAAATTCATCGGCGTCTGCCGGGTGGTAAAGGGNATGAAGAGCGCCAGGCTGGGNGCGGTGGGGGCTCGCCCCAATGCCTTCAACACGGTTCGCTTTAGCGAGAAACTCTTGCAGGCCTCTGGCATCAGCGTCAGCACCATCGACCTCTCGGAAGTATTTGGCGCTGCAGAGCGGCTCCCGGACAACGCCCCCAAAGTCAAGACGAAATTGAAGGAGATAAATGCCTATGTGCCAACTGAAGGTGTGCCCGCCCAGGCGCTGGTGAAGATGGCCAAGTTGGGCATCGTGCTGGATGATTGGACTACCGCCAATGACCTGGATGCAATAGCGCTACAGTGCTGGAATTCCATCCAGCAAAATTACGGTATAAATGCCTGCGGGCTGATGAGTATGATGAG
The DNA here is from genome assembly GCA_001302825.1 of Planctomycetes bacterium DG_23. Lineage (GTDB taxonomy): Bacteria > Planctomycetota > DG-23 > DG-23 > DG-23 > DG-23. The sequence goes on from LIZR01000001.1 coordinate 5,652, forward strand.
TGAGAGAATGCTCCCCAGCGCCTGTGAGGTGGATATCACCGGAGCGGCTTCAATGTATGCCCTGCAACTGGCGTCGGGCAAACCGAGCGCGCTTATGGACTGGAACAACAACTATGCGGACCAGCCGAACAAATGTGTGCTTTTTCANTGCAGCAACTGGCCCAGGAGTTTCTTCACCCAGGCCAGGATGGCTCAGGCCGATGTCCTGGCCACCACGCTTGGCGTAGAAAACACTTACGGCGCAATCGCCGGTCGCGTGCCCTCGGGCCCGATGAGTTTCGCCCGCATATCCACCGATGACCGACAAGGGGTAATTCGCACCTATGTGGGCGATGCCATGTTTACGGACGACCCGTTAGAAACCTTCGGCGGCCGGGCAGTGGTGGAAGTGCCGGGACTCCAGAAGTTGTTGCAATACATCTGCCAGAACGGCTTTGAGCACCATGCGGCGATGAACCCGTCACACGCGGCGGCTATCCTGGCTGAGGCCTTCCAGACCTATCTCGGTTGGGAAGTATACCACCACAGGGGTTAGAAGGTTCCTCAGAACATCCTATTTATGCGCATCTGAAGGGCGCTTCGCATCCTGCCCGCCCGAGCCGGGCTTTACGGCCAGGGAGGATGCTCAGCATCCGAAGGGAAAATAGGACTGAGGAAGTCCTACTGAAAGCCATCCTGTCCCGGTTGGATTCAGGCAGGAAGTTTTGCCTCTCCGATCCTTCGTTTGCAATCAACTATGGCATTAGTGAAATAGGGTCGCAGTTGCTTGGAGACCCTTTCCCGGTGGTTGGCTAATATCATAAACTCCGGCTGAAGTTTCAATAGCCTGGCGAGTTTAAGACAAAATCCATCTGAAGGCACGGTCCTTCCGGTCTCGATGTTGGATATGTGTTGGGTGGTCACATCCAACTTTATAGCTATGGCCCTTTGCGTGAGGCCCAGCTCTTTACGCCTCTCTGCAATAAAATCACCCAGACGAAATTCCATAGACATCTCACACCCCTCCCCTCTTAGGAAATTTACCTTGAGCCTAATTATATAACACCAAACATCACTTTGTCAACAAAAATATCATTATTTCCTTAGTGTTTTTACTAAATTTCTCGGGCTGCCGGCAAAGCCCGGCGAGGTTGTAAAAAAAATTTCAATTTTTGTGCTTGACATAAACACATAAGTCAAGTTATATAAAGTGGTTGGGAGCAATCATATTTCCAATTATGGAGAAAAACATCCTCGTTTTCTTTTCGAAATTAATAGATTCGCGGAATAGGCGAAACTACGGCCCGGCTAATTTCTTTGGATATTCCTGCAAAGTTTCACTTTGCAGAAAGGCGGACTATGCTGCGGCAATTGCCTAAGGGGAGGAAGATGCCCTTCACCAAGCCTCGCTCTTCCCTGGGGCGCTGGATTCAGTCCCCATCCTGGGGCGAACATACTCTTTTACTCTATGAAACTACTGGCGACCTCCTGAAAGTCGCTCTTCCCTATCTCCAGGCCGGCCTCACTCAAAATCAAGCCTGCCTCTGGGTGGTTTCCGCGATGCCCCTGGAAGAAGCCAAAAAGGCCCTGCGCAGTAGAATGGGAGGACTTTCCCCTTATACGCGTAAAAAGCAACTCACTATGGTCACCCATCTGGACTGGTATCTTTCCGGTGGCTCGTTTGATGAGAAAAAAGTGGCTGGCGCGTGGCTGAAGAAGGAAGAGGAGGCGCTAAGGCGCGGTTTTGCCGGCCTTCGCATTGCCGGCGATATTGCCTGGGCAGAAAAGAACCTCTGGCCGAGGCTCCTTCATTATGAGGCGAGAGTCTCGCGAGGCCTTGCCGGCCGCAAGATAGTGGCGCTTTGCGCTTATCCGGCCGACGGCTTTCCTGCCGCTAAGGTCGCTAATATAGCAAATGTGCACGACTTGATTATAGCCAAAGAAGGCCGCACTCTCAGACTCACACGGCCAGTATCTGCGGGTGGCGATGAGTTGTGCCAAGTGAAGCTTCCAGAGAAGCCCAAGCAGGCAAAAGAGAAGATCAACAGTTATGAATTTATGTTTGAATCCGCCCGGGATGCTATCTTCTATAAGGATTTGCAAAGTCGCTATATTATGGTCAATAACAAAACTTTAGAAGCGTTTGGACTGCCCCGTGAAGAAGTTATCGGAAAGAACGACCTTGAAATAATGGCTGACAAGAAAGAGGCCGAGAAAAATATCGCTGATGACCAATTCGTCTTCAAGACCGGCAAATCCACCGAAATTACCAAGCATATGACCGGGGCCGATGGAAAAGAATACTGGTTTGAGGCCATAAAAGTTCCGCAATTTGATGATAAGGGGAATGTTATCGGCCTTGTGGGCATCGCCAGGGACATCACCGAGCGCAAGCTGACAGAAGCGGAGCTCAAGGAATCTGAGGAAAAATGTCTTATTTTGTATGAGACAATCACAGATGGAATTGCAGGCGGGCCTATGGATGGACGCATAGCGGAGTGCAATCAGGCCTTCGCTGACATGCTGGGCTATTCCAAGGAGGAATTGAAGAATCTCACCTATCAAGAAATCACTCCCACCCGGTGGCATCAGATGGATGCCAAGATCGTGGAGGAACAGATTTTGAAGAGGGGCTATTCTGACGAATACGAAAAGGAATACATAAGAAAAGATGGGACGGTCTTTCCGATATCGGCCAAGGTGTGGCTGGCGAGAGATGAAGATGGAAAGCCCCAGGGAATGTGGGGTATAGTCAGAGACATCACCGAGCGCAAGAAGGCCGAGGAAGCGCTCTCGCAGAGCGAAGAAAAATACAGAACTTTATCCCAAAATATTCCTGGTATGGTCTTTAGAGGAAGACCTGATTGGTCCACCGAAATCATTTCTAACAGTGAACCTATCAGCGGATATTCGGCTGAAGACTTTAATTCTGGGAAACTGAACTGGTTGGACATCATACATCCTGACGATAAGGAAAGAGTCTTGAAAGAAGCGCTTACCTTGGAGGAAAAGCCCCAATCTGTTGTCCAGGAGTATAGAATTATTACTAAAGACGGCAGTATTCGCTGGGTGGAAGAACATAAAACATCTCTTTTCAAAGGGGGCGTTTTTCAGGGAGTTGATGGCATTGCTTTTGACTTCACCAAGCGCAGACGCGCAGAGCAGGCGCTGAGGCTGGTTGAAGTAAAATACCAGGCCCTCTTTGAATCCTCACCCGAGGGCATACTCATAGCAGACCTTAGAAACCAAGAATTCAAATATGCCAACCCGGCTATGTGTAAATTGTTGGGGTATAGCCAGGAAGAATTCAGAACTATGGCTAAAAAAGATATAAACCCAAAAGAGTCTATGGAGTATGTCCTTCCAGAATCTTACCCTCAAGCCAGGGGAGAAAAACCGCCGGCTCAGAACATCCCCTTGGTGAGAAAAGATGGCAAGACCATTTTTGTGGACATAAATACCGCCAATGCCTTAATAGACGATAAAGAATGTGTAATAGCCTTCTTTAGAGATGTTACCGGGCGCAAAAGGGGTCGTGAGAGTTTCAAGAAGAAAAGTGATGAGATGCTTCTACTGAATGAGGTGGCCACCTGCATCAGCGAGGCGCAAAATCTCAAAGAGGCCGCCGACCGCACGCTGGAGGCATTGTGTAAGGGCCTCAAGGTGCCTATGGCGCGCCTATATGTCCTGGACCAGAACCAGGAAGTATTGAGGTTACTGACTCTCTACGGAGCAAGCAAAAGAGTCTCCCAAGCGGCAAGAGAGATCGAACTGGGCAGGCATCCTGTCGGCAGAGCCGCCGAGAAGAAGGCCCTGGAGGTTTGGGCCTTCTCAAGGCCTGTCACGATTAAAAAAACCAAGAGTGGCCAGGCGTTGAGGGCCCGTTTCGCAGCCGCCTTGCCCCTCACCTCAGGGAAAAATGTCTTGGGTGTAATTTATTTTTGGGGCTGGGATAAGCGTATGTTTACTTCGGATGAACTTCGCCTTTTCAAAACCATAGGCGCTCAGGTGGGGACGGCAATTGAAAACACAAGGCTTTTTGAGGAGGCCGGGACAGAGCGCGATCGTTCTCAGGCTTTGCACGAGGTTGGTATGGCTATTGCCAACACCCTGGACCTCAAAGAGGTGGCCCGGCGCTCGCTGGAAGCGGTGCTCAAGGTAGTAAAGCAGAAGCTGGGTTCGATCTATGTGTTCGATGAGGAACAGTCAATGCTGAGGATAATAACTTATGTGGGGTTCCCGGAGGAGGGGGCTCGAAAGCATAAGGAAATAAAAGCGGGAACTCATCACTTTGTCTGGCGGGCGGCGGCCCAGAAGAAGATCACCATGCCCGATTCTTCACCTAAGACTCCCCGGAGGAAGCGGAGTAAATCCATTCCAAAAGCAACCTGTTCCGGTCGCCCCATTGCCGTGCCGCTCATCTCCAAGGGAAAAGTCCGCGGCGTTATGAAAATTAGCACACCCCACAAGGAAGACTACACTTTGGAAGAACTTGACTTTTTGAAAGCCGTAAGCTCCCAGGTGGCCACGGCCATTGAAAATGCGCAACTTTTTGAGAAGGCCCGTACGGAGCGCGACCGCTCTGAAGCTTTGGTGCAGATTAGCCATACTATTTCCAATACCCTGGACCTCAAAGAGGTGGCCCGGCGCTCCTTGGAGGCGGTGCTCAGGGCAACACACCTGGATGGGGGCTCGATATATATATTTAACGAGAACCACTCAGCGCTACGGGTAATAACCCACCTGGGGGCCGGGGAAAGAGCGGCTCGAAATTATAGGGAAATTAAAGCCGGAAGTCATCACTTTGTCTGGCGAGCGGCGGCGGAGAAGAAGGTTTTGCTATCCAGTCCTCCGTCCGAGTCTCGCCTGGTTAAGCAGCAAAAATCCCTTCCAAAGTCAACCTGTGGCCGTGTTGTTGCCCTGCCGCTGGTCTCCAAGGGAAAAGTCCGCGGCGTTATGGTAGTTGGCTCACCTGACAGGGAAAACTACACCCCGGACGAACTTGACTTTTTGAAGGCCGTAAGCTCCCAGGTGGCCACGGCCATTGAAAATGCGCAACTCTATCAGGAGGCGCAAGAAAATGTGGCCAAACTGCGTGCCCTTTCCTCCAGACTGACCCGTCTGCAGGAAGAGGAGCGTTCAAGGATAGCCAATTATCTGCACAGCAATTTGGCCCAGACCCTGACCACCGCCAAGATGAACCTGGACCTACTCTGCCAGCAAACCGACAAGAATCCGCCCAAACCTTGCCTGCCGGCAGGCAGGCTTCGCAAATCCCTATCTAAAGTTATCTTGATGTTGGAGGAAGCCATAAAAGAGACGCGTGACCTTATGCTTGACCTGCGCAACCCGGTGCTGGATGACCTGGGGCTAATTCCCGCGGTGCGCTCGTATGCCAAGGACTTTTTCCAGCGCACCGGTGTGAAAGTGAAGATAAATACGAGCCATTGCCTGGAGGATTTATCAAAGAATAGGCGCACCATGCTCTTTAGCATCATCCAGGAACTCCTGTGCAATGTGGCCAAGCATGCCAAAGTTTCCCGGGCAAACCTGACCCTGGGAAGATGTGATGGAATGGATGTCGTAGTAGTTCGAGATACAGGCGGGGGCTTCAAGCCGGATGCACTGAGGCCCTCTGGTGCGGCCACCACCGGGCTGGGGCTGGTGGCCATACGCGAGATGGTTTCGCACTCTGAAGGACATCTGGCCATTGACTCCGCACCAGGAAGAGGGACTACGGTGACTGTGCAGGTTCCAATGGAGAATTATTCCCTTAAGGTTAAATAAACTATGCCCGCAATAAAAGTCTTTATCGCAGAAGACCATACTATGGTGAGGGAAGGGCTTTGCTCGGTGCTGGCTTCTTCCCCGGACATCAAAGTCGTAGGACAGGCAGGCGATGGGCAAGAAGCCCTGCAGAAACTGCGCTCCCTTCATCCGGATGTGGCGGTAATTGATATAACTATGGAAGGGCTCAATGGCCTGGAGGTTGCCCGGCGTATCCGTAAGTCACATCCGGCGACAAAAGTGCTCATCCTTTCTATTCATTCGCAGGAAGAATATGTCACCGAAGCCTTCAAGTTAGGTGCTTCGGGTTATCTGGTGAAGGAAGCCGCAGTCAGTGAACTCATTGCGGCCATAAAGGCCGTGTATAACGGGGAATTCTTCATTAGCCCCCGCATCGGTGGGCTCCTGGTTAAAGACTATACGGAAAAGGACAAAGCACTCCAGGCTAAAGGTCTCAAGCCGCGCCTTACCTCCCGAGAGGTGGAAGTGCTCCAACTCATCGCCGAGGGCAAGTCCAATTGCGAGATTGCCTCTCTACTTAATATCAGCGCAAAAACCGTGGCCACACATCGCACCCATATTATGAGAAAACTGGACATTCACGATGCGGTGGGTCTGGTCAAGTACGCCATACGCAAAAGGCTTATCCAGATAGATTCAATGCCGTAGTCCGGCCCGTCCATAGTGGGGCGGGTTTATAGTCGGGCTCGTCGTCGAGCCCGACAAAGGTTGGGTCAGAGAGGAGCCAGCCCTACGGCACTGGCCACACCATCTGCAATTGCGGCCTCAAAAAATACTGCGAAATTTCCACCAAAATACACTCAATACCCGATAGCAAATGGTTTTCAATAATTGGATACTTATAGTTTCATGGTACTGGTGGGACTTTGTGAGTTTTTGGCTCTCAAGAGGACTTGCTTGAAGACTGTAGAGCAAGGGAGAGATAAAGAGCATTTTCCCATCACCCTGAGGCCAGACGAAATTCCTGCCTACTTTGGGAGGAGACAAGATGAGTGAAGCAAATGATACCAAAGAGGAACTCGGGACTGAAGATATCGCCTCTACTTCCGCCCTCGCCCTGGCCAACCTCAAAGGCAACCTCACCTATGTGAGCGCATCTTTTATCAAGATGTGGGGTTATGAAGTTGAAAAAGAACTTTTGGGAAAGCCCATTACCAAATTCTGGAAAACCAAAGAGAAATTCCTGGAAGCGGAAGTGGCACTTTGTGACAAAGGAATTTGGGAAGGAGCACTTGTGGCCCAAAGAAAAGATGGCTCAATTTTCAATGTCCATCTTTCGGCAACTATGGCTACTGACCAAACCGGAGTACCCGTATCTATGGTGGTTTCTATTATAGATGCCACCGAATATACGCGGCTCCTGCAAGCGCTGCGCGAAAATAAAGAGCATTACCGCCTTCTTGCCGAAAATACGAGCGATGTCATCTGGACCCTGGATCTGGAACTCAATTTCACTTATATCAGCCCCTCTATCAAGGCACTGACCGGATTCACCGTGGAGGAGGCGATGGACCTCGCGCTCGCTGACCTCTTCACTGAAGACTCCCTGGCCCTGGTTATGAAGGCCATTGCTGATCTGATGGGACCGGCAAAAATAGAGCGCCTTGAGCAAAATTTTGATATGGAGAAAAGGCCGGCCAAGGCTTTACCTCAGCCGCAGACGCTGGAGGTCAAGCAGAAATGCAAGGATGACTCCGGCTTCTGGGCCGAGTTAAAGCTATCCATCTTGCGCGATGCAGATGGTCGGCCTATGGGCATTCTGGGGGTGACGCGTGACATTAGCGAACTTAAGGAGGCGGAAGAAAAAAGGAGGTTTCTCGCCCTTCACGACGGCCTTACCGGCCTTCCCAATCGCATCCTCTTTAATGACCGTCTCACGGTGGCGCTGGCTCACGCCCAGCGCAACCATCAAAATTTGTGTGTGCTTTCGCTAAATCTGGACCGCTTTAAGGAGGTTAACGACAGGCTGGGCTACATCGTGGCCAATAAGTTACTGCAGCAAGTCGCCGTCAGACTAACCTCTCTTTTGCGTAAAAGCGACAGTGTCGCTCGCCTGGGGGCAGACCAATTCTTCCTCCTTCTGCCAACGCTCGTCCGGGAAAAAGATGCGTCGACGGTGGCGCAAAAAATTGTGGAGGCCTTCCGTAAGCCTTTTGAATTTGAGGGCCAAAGCGTAAGCATCACGGCCAGTATAGGCCTGGCTATATATCCCGAAGACGGTCAAAACGCCGATGCCTTGATAAAGAATGCCAACTCTGCTATGTATCGCGCCAAAGAAGAGGGCCGCGATAATTACCAGCGCTTCAACCCGTCCAAGAATGCCGAGGCCGGGAAGCGTTAGCGGCTGCTATTTGATGAATATTTTGCGGACACGGGTACAACTTCTGACCACGGCGTACAAAGGAATTATATGACCGATAGACTATCCGACAGGATGACCGAAATATCCCTGCGGGACATCTATTACATCATCTTTCGACACAAATGGAAGGCGCTTTTTTTCTTCCTGGCTGTCACCACACTGGTAACATTTTTCGCGGTTTTGTCCCCGCAAGTTTACCGCTCCGAGGCCAAACTTCTGCTGCGGGCGGGTCCAAATAATGTCTCCCTCGACGCCTCGCCAAGAGATGCCCAAACTGTCTCCGCAGGCTCGTCTCTGAAAAGCCAAATCAACTCCGAACTGGAAATCCTCCGAAGCCGCCCCCTGGCGGAAAAGGTCGTGGACGCCATCGGGCCGCAGAGATTCTTGGGGTCTGACATTGAGCTTTCTTCAACCAATACATCCATCTACGCAACCGTTGGCAACGCCATCGGCGATTTCTTCAAAAAGGTTCGCGCCGCGGTTGGGAAGTCCGTTCGCCTGCTGGAAATTTTGGGCCTGCGCAAGCCACTTGACCCCCGGGATAAGGCCATCCTGAGCGTTATGAAAAATTTGCACATCACAGTCCCCCGGGAAAGCAACATCATCTCCATCTCCTATGAGGCCAAAACCAGAGAACTTGCCCAGGAGGTGCTGGACAAAGTTATCGCAGTTTACCTGGAAAAGCATATCACTTTACACCGCAGTTTCGACCCCTGTGAATTCTTCGTCCGCAAGGCAGAAGAGTCGCACTCTCTACTGGCCCAGGCTGAACAAGAATTAAACGACTGCAAACATTCGCTCTCCATAGTCTCGCTCGCCGATGAAGAGCGCATCCTCTTAAGCCGCATCGGCACTCTCGGCCAAGAGATGGACCTTACCGAGGCTGGGCTCTCTCTCTGCCAGGCCAAAGCCCAGGAACTCGGCCGCCAGTTTGCCAAGGCACAGGCATCTATGGACAAAGAAGACCCCGCTCAGGCGAGCCAGAAACTCGGGCCTCGCCTGCGAGCGATACAATCGGCCCTGGTCATAGAAGAAGCGAACCTTTCCAGCCTGCAGGCGAAAGCCGAGACCTTGTGCAAGAAAGAGGCCGAAGCCCAAGAAGAACTCAAGCGCCTCAAGAAATGCGAACTTCAAATCGCCCAGTTGGAGCGCAAATTAGACATTCACCAGAGGCGCTACCACCAGTATTTGGATAGGCTGGAAGGGGCCCGCATCGCCTGGGCCCTGGAGAGGGGAAGTATGCCTTCTATCGCTTTGGTGCAGCCAGCCACCTATCCCTTTAAGACGGCCGGGCCCCGCAGGATGCTCTGGCCCACGCTGGGGTTTTTTCTGGGGATTTCCGGTGGCATCGCCCTGGCATTCCTGGCCCAACACCTGGACCACTCCTTCCAGACGCCGGAAGATGTCGAAAAGTATCTGGGGCTTCCTACGCTCGCCGCCATCCCCTATGTGCCGGTCAAAAGACGCCTCCCGAAGAGGAAAACCAAAGGATTGAATGCATGAACGAGTCTGACGCGACGGCTCTTGTGGCCGCTGAGGCCTTGAGTATCCCCGCCGAACTCAGGTCCTACTACGAAACCCTCTATGACCGTACGCTCCTCTGGGCGGATGGCTCTTCAAAACAGCTACGCATCATTGCCCTGACCAGTTGCCTGAGTAACGAAGGCGTAAGCACTGTCGCGGCCAACTTCGCAGCTACGCTCGCTCACCACGCCCAGGGAAGTGTCCTCTTCGTGGACGCTAATCTTCGCCGTCCTTCCGCCCACCGCATCTTCGGGTTAAAAATCTCTCCCGGGCTTTTGGATATGCTCGTGGAGGGGCCACGCAACCGGGAAATCATCCATTCTTCGCCTCAAGGCAACCTTTTCGTGCTCTGCTCGGGCCGAATGCCGGTTGACCCGGCGCGGCTTTGTCGCTCCAGAGTCTTTCAAAACCTGGTGGACCAATGGAGGCGCCAATACAGATTCGTGGTGCTTGACCTGCCCGCGCTGAGCGAAGATGGTTTTGCGCTTCCCCTGGCAAGTCTGGCCGATGGCGTAATCTGGGTGGTAGAGGCCGGGCGGCTTCGCTGGCAGGTTGCCCAACGCACCAAAGAGCGCTTGCTGGAGGCCAAAGCCAATCTGCTCGGCGTGGTGCTTAACAAACGCCGCTTCCCGGTGCCGGGATGGCTTTACAAGACTCTTTGATAAATGCCCGTAGCCTTTTTTTGTGTCTATATAGTAGCCAGGCTTTTTCCCTGGGGCATTTTTCGAATGATTGACCTTCACTGCCATATCTTGCCTGGACTTGATGATGGGCCCAAAACCTGGGAGGAATCTTTACAAATGGCCAGAATTGCCTGCGAAGACGGCATAACTACCATCGTGGCCACACCCCATTTCTGGCCCCAGAAATATGAACCAACGAAAAAACAAATCCTGGATAAAACTTCCGAATTCAATCGTCTTTTAACTGAGGAAAAAATAGATGTCAAGGTCTTGCCCGGAGCAAGCATACACCTGCACGAAGGCCTGGTCGAAGGCCTCAGAAGCGGCGAATTGATGACGCTTAACGACACGGGCAAGTATGTGCTCCTGGAACTTCCTCACCAGAGTGTACCCAACATAACCAGTTTGCTGTTTCGCCTGGAACTTGCCCGGATCAAGCCCATAATTGCCCGTCCGGAGAGGAATCGAGAGGTACAGAAGTCTCCCTCTGTTCTCGAGGGTTTATGTCGGCGCGGATGTCTTCTCCAAACCACCGCCAGCAGTTTCCTGGGAACCTTTGGCGATAAGGCCAAACTGTGCGCCAGAACGCTCCTCTGGGAAAAAGAGGCCATGCTTTTCGTGGCCACCGATGCACATTCAGCCCGGAAACGGCCTCCGAAATTCAGCACGGCCCTGAAACGAATAGAGAATATGTTCTTCTTCCGTATAGATACCAAGGCACTGGTTACGGACAATCCGCTTTCGGTAATCGAGGGAAAGGAGATAAAGAGAGGCAAGTAGTCAAATTAAGGTAAATGCGAGCACTTTGTGTTTTGGCCGCCTCTCGCTATGTGCCTGAGATTATCTTAACCGGCGGGCGCACTGCGTATATGGATGAACCCACCCCTCCTCCTACGCAGAAGTGGCCGAGGTTGGTGGGAGCCCTCGAGCCTTCTCGTCCGCCGGTTTCCCACATTTTTGATTCACTGCTGGCCAACCATCCGTATCAAGATGTCAGGTCTCTCTACCACCAGTTTTTCCTTTCAGCCATACAGCCATTCAGCCCTGCCTGGCTGACGCGCTGTCTCGCTGACCGCTTGCCGGCTCTGGGCCAGCAACCCTTCTTTTTAATCTTGACCAAAAAAGACTTAATAGGTATGATTTTGTGTTGCCCTCGCACAGTGAAATGCGAACCTTTTTGCTGAAATATGCCTGCCCGCCTGCCGGCAGGCAGGTCTCGTGGGAGCCAGGACATGACGCCGCGGGAAAGATTTCGTAAGATTATCCGTCACCAAAGGCCCCACAGAATGCCCTATTCATTTGGCGGGCCGCGCAAGTCCACCTTTGCGGCCTGGAGGAAACAGGGCCTATCTCAGCAGCAGCGGGAAAACTGGCGGGAGTTCGTAGGAGAGGAAAGAGGCCTGGGCATCGGTATGCTTTATACCGGGCCTATGCCGCCCTTTGAAGAAAAAGTCTTGGAGGAAAAAGACAACAAGCGCATATGGATTGACCATATGGGAGTGAAGCGCATAGACGCCATCGACCAACCCACTGATGGTTTTGCCACCCGCAGATACTTAGAATTTCCCGTCAAGTCGCTTAAAGATTTCCAGCATATGAAGGAGAGATACGACCCCCATTCGCCCCAGCGCACTCAACTTCAAGAAAAAAGCGATTTGGAGAAGTATGCCAGCCTCAATCCGGACGGGTATAGACACTACAGGGGCGGCCAGTCCTGGAAAGAGCGCATTGAACTCTGCAATAGCAGCGAGGTGCCGGTAAGCGTGGGCGTAGCCGGCTTGTATTGGACCTGCCGGGATTGGTGCGGATTTGAAGGCCTTTCTATGATGTTTCACGACCAGCCCAAATTAGTTAATGAAATGATGGAATATTGGACCTGGTTTATTATGGAACTTTTGGAAGAGCCTTTGAGCCATATCAAGGTGGACCAGGTAACTTTGAGCGAAGATATGGCCTTCAAAACGGCCTCTATGATATCGCCGGAGCATATGCGCAGGTTTATGCTGCCTCGCTACGAACGCCTGTATGAATTCTTCAAAGCGAAGGGCGTGGAATGTGTGGTTATGGATACCGATGGACATAATAGCCAGGTGCTGGAAGTTTTCCATCCGGGGGCTATTGACGGGATAGTGCCGATGGAAATCGCCGCCCATAACGACCCGGAAGAATATCTGCAAAAATACCCCCAACTTTTCATCAAGGGAGGAATTGACAAAAGGGAACTGCGCTTCTCCTACCAGAGGGTCCACGCCGAAGTTGCCCGGCGCTACGCAACCGCCAGAGAATACGGTGGCTACATTCCCACGGTGGACCACGGAGTTCCGCCCGATGTCCCCTTGCGCAATTTCCTTTATATGGTGGAGTTGATTAAAGGATTTGCAGATGGCCAAGATTTAACTTACGAGCCTCCCCGCCTTCTGGAAAAAGAACTTGGCGAAATAGAAGAGATGTTTGACCCCCTTAAGGCCGTTGGTGAAGCCTACACCGGAGAATAGAAGAATTGGGCTGCAAAATTCGCCAAATGTCACCCCATATTCGCGCCGTGACCAGGCCCCCCGGACATCACTTCTTTGGCTATTATGATTAATGCCCCTGGGATGCAAGCGGGTGATGCTTCATTAGGCCTGGAAGAGCCGGTTCGGCTTTTCCCAATGAATCTTGGCCACGAAGATGCTGTTGTCGCTGCCATATCTTGAACAACCCACCGGTTGCATCCATTCCGTAACCGTCACCCAGGTTTGATTCTCACTAATATCGGCCACTCCGAAGTTACCCAACCTCGCACCTCGCTCCGGCACTAAGACTCTCTCGGTTTCCCGTATCACCTGGAGCCGCTCTGGATCCACCTCTGCCATAAATAGCGGCGCTCGATGGCGGAAGATATGGTCGTTATTCGCCCCCCGCCGCGTATAAACCAGAAAGGTGCCTTCGCTGTGGGTGGCCCAGTGCTGCTGGGTATTGTAGTTGCCCAGATCCTCTCCGTCGTCAAACTTCCACTTGCGAGGCGGGTCGAAATGCAGTCCGTCTTCGCCGCTGGTCACATAGCCGGCCTCATCATTGCGCAGGGTCAGAAAATAGCGTCCGTCATAATAGGCGAGCGACGGCTCATTAAATCCGCGCGGAATGTCTATGCTTAGTTCGCTACCGTGCTCTATATACCGGAGCGTAGAGCCATCGAAACTTGCGCGCATCACGGTGGCGGTGGAGATGGGCCGCTTTTCCTGAGATGTGGGGCGGAAAGTTATGGGAAGAAGGATGGTGCCGTCCGCAAGGTCTCCTCGCTGCGTAGAGCCTGCGCTGGTAAATGAGAACTTCTCATCGTCCGGCATCTCCACCGTCTCCCAGCGAGTCCAAGTCCGGCCGGCCTGGTCATAGATGGTATAAGCCGGCCAGGAACGAAAGCCGCGGGCCGGCCCTCGGTCATCGGTGTAATGGGCAACGGTCCCGATATTCAAAAGCCTGCCCGTGGCCGCGTGCCACTTGGGCGTAAAGTCATGGGCGAGGGCCCCGCTCCCTTTCGGTCCTTTTCTGCGGGAAAGGGAGGCGTGCCTTCTGGGAATAGTCCAACTCGCTCCCAGGTCATCCGTGCGCATATCGCTTACGCCGTAAAAAACATCCGACCCGCTCAGCAAGAGTTTATTTGAGGTCATAATCACTGCCGGCTGGCCAGCATTACCCGCCCCCGGGACTATACCCGCCCGGGCGTGCACCCAGCAGGTGATGCCATCGTATCCGCTGTGGGCTACCGTGAGTTCCACTTCGTAGTTAAGATGCTTACCCATTCTTTTCTCTTCTCCGTTCTACTTTCATCAACTTTGCTTCAGCGTCTATATCGGCCTTTTTGTCTCAATCTGCCTCCCGAAAGCGAAAGGAGTAAAGGTCGGCATCCTTCATTACAAAGTGCAGGCGGATAGGCTTGCCCGCTTTCGGCGGGGCGCCAGAGGCGCCCGTAGGCTTGCCAGCAAGACCGGTCGGGGCATTCCCCTTTTTCCACTCCACGATGCGCTCAAGTTCGTCGCCGATTATCTCGTGGCAATCGTCCAGAGTGAATCCTTGGAGGGGCCGGCCTTGGCTGTTCTGAATTTCCACTCGCATACTACCGGCAGCGGAGGTGGAGAAATTCATTACCAGACTACCGCCTCCAAAGATAAGTGGCCTGGTAACGAACTCGCCCCCGCTCAGAGGTGCATGCATTGACACGAAGCCATCAATGCGCAAGGTGTAGCGGCGAAAGTAAGTGCTATTTCCTCGCCAGTAACCTTCGGTGACATAGAAAGAAAGTTCCTCCGGCGCGCCTTCCAGCGCTGACGGAGTCTCGAGCATTCCCCAGCACTGGTAGTTATCGCCATAGGCCCAGTTGCCCTGAACTTGCGGCCCGGGCCGAACAAATGCCTCGGCCCAGCGCTTGAAGGTCCTGCCGTTGCGGCTGCTCATAAAGAGACCATCGGTGAGCGCTGCGCCGAAGCGCTCATTGATATGGGCACGTATGCGTCGGTGCTCCAATTCGGGCAGGGCTTCTATGGCGGGCGACCAGGGTCGTCTCACATACCGCGTGGGAAAACCAACAAGAATATGAGGAGCCCGGTAATAGGGCTGAATTTGATTAGTGTAAAGTTCTTCGTCCGGGGCGCCGGGGTACTCTAACCAGACCGGCTCGCTCCAGTGAATGAAATCTTTGGAGGTGGCAGTTCGGATGTCCCGCCTATGGCGGGCAGGCGCCTGGTCGCCTTGGGCGACCTGATTTTCGCGGAGGTCTCGAACATAGGCCCTATATTCGCCCCGCACCCGGTCCCAAAAGGCGAGGTTCTGCGAATCAAATCTCCCTTTGGTTATAATGGGCTCTTCCTCGAGCAGAGACCAGTGAATGCCGTCAGGCGACTTCATCCCATAAAGGCCGCCCTTGATGGCGCGCCTGATGCCGCCTACGGCCTTGTAGCGAGCATCGGGAGCGCAGTCAGGATTTTCATCCTTAAACGGCGCAAACCCGTGCACTCCGTGCTGCTCCGGACCCACACCTTGCCAAATAAGATTATTCTTTTTCGAGCCTTCGAACTCAACGAGACCCAACTCCGGCCGCTGCCAGTGCAACCCGTCATCACTTTCGGCATAGGCTATCCACAGCGGATGGGTCTCGACAAGTTCCTCTCCCCGATTTCGCTCATCGTAAACATCCGTATGAAAGGCCTTGTAATACATACGGTATTTATGACCATCGCGGAAGACGGTGATGTTGCCGCACATACAACCTTCCCAGGGTTTGTCTGTTACCAAGACTACTTCCTGTGGGTGGGGGTGGTGTAGCCGCAGTTCCGCCTTCCCTCTTATCTGGTCTATCAGGTAATCGTCCACCAACAGTTCCAGCCGGCTCCCAATATCAATTGCATCCGAAGTATCCATACCAGACTCCTGCTTATTTTAACTCAAGAAACGAGTGAACTGTGCGGAGACCTGTCTGCCCAACCCCACCCGTACGGGTCGCGGCCAGTGCGGTCCAAAGAAACGGCCTATCTCTTCTGCCGTAGTTGGGTGGCCAGGTACCAGTTTAGCATACGGTCACGAAGCCGGGAGACGGTTTCTTCCGTGCCCTCTTTGCCCACCAGGTTGACTGCCTCCTCTGGGTCGGCGACCAAATCATACAATTTGAGCACATTGCCGGCAGAATCCACCACCATTTTGAATCGTTCATCGCGCATCATCGTGCGATATTCACATCAGCCAGAAGCGGCATCAAGGATTTCCCGAAAGAATCCTCTTTTGGCTCGCAGCCAGCCAGTTTCAGGATGGTGGGGAACAAATCAACCAGAGATACCAGAAGTGAGCAGGTCTTCCCGTTTGCCTGCCCTTCAGGGTGAACCTTCAGGATGAACCCTTTCGGCGGACGGACGATGAGCGGCACCTTAACCGCCTGCTCATAGAAGACCGACTTGGCCAAACGATGCTTGTCACAGAGCATTTCGCCGTGGTCTGGTATCTTCCAACATTCCCCGGGCATCCATAGCATCAAGTATCTGCCCCATCCACCAGTCAATATGACTAATCTTGGCATAATACAGGGTGCGGATTTTAGCATTGATTTCCGGCGTAACCTGCCGCTCCCCTTTCTTCTGCTTGCGGGCATGTGCGGCAGCAGCAGGCGGGAGCCACTCCGATAGCTCAATGGGCGGCAGATTGGGTGGCATATGGGCCGGGTCATAGCGCTTGGCCCAATCCGCCGGTGCGTCCCAGGGAGGGTGCGGCCCGCCGAATCCCACGAATAGTAAAAGAGGCTCGTCGCGGTCGTATCCTTCAATATATTCCACCGCGGTGCGGCCCACGAAATCGTCAATGGTCTCGCCTTCAGGCATAGGACTGGGCCAAAGTGCGGCCGTGTGCCCTACCTCGGCGCGCCGGGCATAGTCCTCGCGGAAAGTCTCCAGACACCCCACTTCCCGCCAGTGATCGGTCATAATGGAATCGGTGCGCCGCGTGGCCTGGGGACCGGTAGTTTCGTAGACCTCCTGCCAGCCCAGGGCGTTGAGGAAGGGCTTGTGCTCGTCAAGATGACCACCGCTGTGCGCATAATAATGCGACTTGCCAATGTGGCAGGTGTGGTAGCCAACGGCCTTTACTCTATGGCAGTATGTGTCGGCATCAGCCGGCAATTTTCCATAATTCCCCCACTGCCCGTGATTGTGGCAGTATAGGCCGGTGAGGAAGGAACTGCGCGCCGGCATGCAAACCGGCGAAGGCGTGTAGGCATTGGAAAAGAGAACCCCCTCGGCAGCCAGCCGGTCCATATGGGGCGTCTTAACCACCGGATGACCTGCGCAGGACATAGAGTCCGCCCGCTGCTCGTCGGGCATCAGTATCAAAATGTTCGGATGGTCAGCCATAGGTTTCTCCTTTTAGCCATTCAGTCATTCGGGCTCTGTCATCCGTCATTCGTCATCCGAGCTCAGAGTGACATATTCGGGATTGGACTCAGGTATTTTGGCGTGGGCCTGCTGGCGCCAGTGGGCGAGCATCTTTTGCATCTCGCTGGCGCGCCGCCGGTCTTTTTGAGCGAGGTCGCGCTCTTCGCTTGTGTCTTCGCGCAGATGATAGAGTTCGATTTTCCCGTCCTCAAAGAACTCAATGAGTTTAGAGTCGCCCACGCGGATGGAAGAGCCCGGAGTGCCGCCCTGATTGCTGTAGTGGGGATAGTGCCAGTAGATGGCCTCACGGTCAAGATGGTCTTCACCCTTGAGAAGCCCCACGAAACTCGTGCCATCGGTGTGCTGCTCGGGCAAAAGGGGGAGGCTGGCCATCTCCAGGATGGTGGGATAGAAGTCAGGACTGGTTACAGCCACCTCCGAGATACTGCCGGGCTGGGTGACACCGGGCCGCTTGATAATGAGCGGCTCTCGCACCCCACCTTCATACATCCAGCCCTTTCCCTCGGAAAGAGGCGCATTCGAGGTAGGGGAACCTTCCGCCGTAGCAAGCCCACCGTTATCCGAAGTAAATATTACTATGGTGTTTTCGGCCTCTCCCATCTCTTCCACGGCCTTCAAGAGTCGGCCGATATTCTCATCCAGGATTTCCACCATTGCTGCGTAAGTGGGGTCGGACTGCACCAGGCGGCGGATAACACGCTTTTCTTTCTTGTGCTCGCAGGGGAAGTGCTCTCCTTCTTGGAAGGTTTTGACTCTGTCCAGCCCCATCTCTTTGGCTTTCGCCCGGTATTTCTCGATATAAGGTTCTTTGGCCTGAATGGGTATGTGAACGGAGTAATAGCACATATTGAGGAAGAAGGGCCTGCCGCCGGTGGTCTTGATGAGACGGATGGCCTCGTCAGTGAGGCGGTCAGTGAGATATTCGCCCTCCGGGCCATCTTCAAGCGTTTCCATTTGCCAGGGGCTGAAATAGCCATACTTCGGAGCACCCCAGAAGCAGCCGCCGATATTGATGTCAAAACCGTGATGCTCAGGATAATAAGGAGCGTTTCCCAGATGCCATTTCCCGATGTGCCAGGTTTGGTAGCCGCCTTCTTTGAGGGCCCGGGCCAGGCTTTTCTCTTCCAGGGGCAGGTAGTGAAGATAAGGCATCGCAAGCAACTTGCCCTGGCCTTTTCCTCCGATGAACTGGGTCACACCCACGGTGGCCGGGTATTTGCCGGTGAGGATGCTGGCACGGGTGGGTGAACATACCGGGCAGGAGGCGTAAGCATCGGTAAATCGCATACCTTCGGCTGCCAGTCGGTCTAAGTTCGGCGTCTCGTAGAACTGGCTGCCGTAAGAACTCAGGTCCTTCCACCCTAAGTCGTCGATGAGAATGAATATGATGTTGGGTCTATCCATAGGTCAGCGATACGGCTATTCAGCCAGTCAGCGAAACAGCCTGACGGCTGAAGGGCTGATTTCCTGAGAAGCAAAACGCACAGCAAAAAATACACTCTGATTTTTTTACTCCAGCCCCCACTTTTTCATATTTTCAAGGCTTACCCTTGCTGCCTGGAATTGGTCAATGGTGGGATGGTCCATTTCCACCAGATAATATTTGACCCCGGCCTTCTTGGAGGCCTCAAGTATTCTTTCCCAGTTGAGGTTCCCATCCCCGATGGGCGGCATAGTCTGACTCTTCTTTATAATTCCCATATCCTTGAAGTGGATTTGGCTCACTCTTCCAGAATATTTTTCTATCCAGAAGGCCGGGTCGCCGCCTCCGTACTGCACCCAGTAAGTATCAATCTCTGCTTCAAGGTCAGGACAATTTTCAAGTAAGATTTCCAGGCCGACCTTTCCATCGTATCTTTCAAATTCAGTGCCGTGATTGTGATAGCCAAGGAGGAGGTCGTTTTCCTTGATTTTTGGCAATACTTCTGCGAAATCTTTGGCCACCTTAAGATAACCCTCTTTGTTATGCATTTCTCCGGGCAGTCCTGGACACATTATGGCCTCACAGCCGAGGATTTTGTGCTCTTCAATCACTTCATCGGTATTCTCCACAATCTTTCCGTAGCCGGTGTGGGTTGAACAGGCATAAAGCCCATTATCATCCAGAATTTTCTTTAACTCTTTGGGGTCCATAGGGGCCATCCCGGAAAGTTGCACCACTTTATAGCCCATCTTGCTAACCTTCCCTAAGGTCTGGACGATATATTCCGGGGTCTTGCAAAAATTTCTCAGCGTATACATCTGAAGGCCAATGCTTGACTTCGCCATCTCCCTCTCCTTTCAAATGTAGATAAGAATAACCTTGCCAGCAAAACCTTATAGCAGGAACTCAAAATCTCTGTCAAGATTTTTTAGGATTTCTGCTGTCCGGGTGATGTGAATGTTTGGGCCTTCCTGGCTCAGTTTTCAACTTGACAGAGGCAGATTTTTGGGCTATATTTAAATGATTAAATATGTCTTTCATTTTGGGCAGGGACGGCTTGTGGATTTGGTAGTCAAGTGACTATATCAATGTGGGTGGGTGAAGGAGAGGGCCTAAAATGCGCATCGCCTTGATTGGTAATTACGGCCATCAAAGTCTGGTCATCAGGTCCGTGGAGGCCGTGGAGGGGACCCAGATAACTGGCCTCGAGGGATTTGATGAGAAGTATCTGGAGAACCTGCGCCAGAGATGTCCCCGCGCGGCCCAGGGGGCTAAACTTTATCCCGACCTTAAGACCTTACTTAACGATGACAATTTCGATATAGCGTCCATCTGCACCAGATTCGGCGAGCATACTTTTCCCCTTCTCCTCTCGGCCGAAAAAGGAAAACATATAATCGTGGAAAAGCCGGTGGCCACGGAACTGGCGGACCTGGAGGAGGTGCGGCAGAAGGTCAAAGAGGCCGGGGTCCAACTCACCGCTATGCTGCCCATGCGCTATGGAGCCCCCTACCGCAAGGCAAAAGAGGTGGTGGATGAGGGCACCATCGGCGAGGTGCTGCATATGTGGTCGCAGAAATCCTACAAATACGGCACAAGAGGCGACTGGATGCAAAAGCGCGAGTTTTACGGCGGCACCATACCCTGGGTGGGCATCCACGCCTTTGATTATATGCGCTGGACCAGCGGCCGGGAATATAAAGCGGTGGCGGCCTTTCACGGCACGGTGGGCAATCCGGCAGACGGGGAGTTGGAGATGGTCTCGGGGGTCTCGTTCCAGTTGGATAATGGCGGTACTGCGCTTACCTCCATAGATTATCTCAACCCGGATGCTGCGCCGGCACACGGCGACGACCGCCTGCGCCTGGCCGGAACCCTGGGCACGGTGGAGGTCTATGATTTCGGCACCAAGGCACGCCTCATCACCAAAGACGAGCCGCCCAGAGAACTGGAACTTCCTGAGAAAGACCCGCACGGTTTCCTGCGCGACTTCATCTTGAGGATTGAAGAAGACCAGGATGTAGGCATTAGCGCGGAGGATAGTTTCTGGCTTACCGAGGTCTCCATTAAGGCCAGAATCTCCGCAGATGAAGGCCGCGTCATTCCCTTATTCAAACCGCCCGCGGCCGAATAAAAGATGTAAATGAATGACTTGTTGTAGTGCCATAAGCAATTACGCCCCGGCGTGCATCTGGCGGAATTTGTGGCGCACTTCTTCCATCTTGCCGCAGGTCATTGC
>LIZR01000002.1 GCA_001302825.1 Planctomycetes bacterium DG_23
CTGGCCGTCCACAATCCGTTGGGTCCTGTGTCCACGGCTGCGTGCCTGCAGTTAAACCTGGCCTGTCCCAATTTCGGAGTTCAAGAGCAGCCTCGCAAGCCAGGCACAAGTCTCGTCGATCTGGTGCCCGTGCAGCCCGAGTGGCAGGACGGCTATCTCTTGCCTACCATGCGTCCGGGTCTCGGTATCGAGTTCATTCGTGAGGTAGCGAAGAAGTACCCCTTCCAGATGAAGGAGCATCCCCAACTGCGCCGGCTCGACGGCTCGGTGACAAACTGGTGAGAGGGTGACGAAGCCGAACCTCCCCCTCTTCGCTGCGGGATATGCCCTTCAGGGTGAACCCTGCCGCGGCAGGGCGGCCCCGGGACGGACCAAATCGTGACCAATTGAGGCAAAATTTGTGCATGAGGACTGCATCTCTTAGTTACCGCCGCCCAAAATTATCAGATAATTCTTTAAATAAATCATTTTCTCTTGCCAATCCAGCAATTTGAGCCATAATTTAAGAGAAAGATGTCGCTGGAAGCGGAGATAAGGGAATGGTTAACTACGACTTTTGTCTTCCGTGGAACTGGGAGCATGATGCCGACTTTATTATCCTGGTTGATATTGCCTGCCGGGCACAGGGGCTGTCGCTCTTACAAGTAACACCGGATAACCTTGTGGACATACTGCAGTCCCTTCAGAATAACCAGTTAAACTTCCGCTCCTTTTTCGACCGGGCCTCCGATGCCGATGCGCGTTTCATTCCTATCGTCCAATGGGCTGCTGAACACGGCGTCTATTGCATCAATCCGCGTGAACGAGCCTCCCGCACCTGGAATAAGGCCACTATGCATCTCGTCTTCGCCCAGGCCGGCCTGGAAACGCCTTACACCGTCATCCTTCCTTCGTACGAAGAGCAACCGATGGTGGCCCCGATGGATATAGGCCCGCTGGGCGAGGGGTTTATCATCAAACCGGCCCACGGCGGTGGCGGGGAAGGAGTGGTTATGAAGGCCACCTCCTGGAGCCAGGTGCTGGTGGCCCGGCAAGAATACCCTGCCGATAGATACCTGTTGCAGGCCTGTATGGTTCCGGCTGAGTTAGGCTCCCGGGTAGCCTGGTTTCGCCTTATTTACTGCGCCGGGCAGCTATACCCCTGCTGGTGGGATACCAGCACCCATATCTATACCCCCGTAACCTTGAGGGAAGAAAGCAATTATCATCTGACTGCCTTGCGTGAAATAACCGCTTCCATTGCCGGCCTTTGCGGGCTGGACTTGTTTTCTACCGAGGTGGCCTTAACCCTTGACGGCCTTTTCGTAGTGGTAGACTATGTAAATGACCAGATTGACCTGCGACTGCAATCCAAAGCCTTTGACGGCGTGCCTGACGAGATTGTGCGAGACATTACCGAACGACTGGTGTCCCTGGCAGCGGCCCATTGCCTTTCTCAGCCAAAAGGTAAAGATACCTTCCTTTGACATTTGCCTAAGTATGCAATAGGCCTTTCCCTGAGGTCAGCACCATTAATCAAGCCGTACGCAGGACTGATACTTTGGCCAGAAATGGCTTAAATGCCCAGAAAATTAAGCGTGGTGTGAAAAAGCGAGAAAATCTTGCCGGTTCGCATTTTCACAGACAAGATGGAATTTGACTAAGAAAGTGAAACCCGATATAATTGTGCCATAAAAGGAGGTCGAGACAACTGGATTTACTTTAACAGGTATGGAAATTCAGAAAAAGAGGGATAATGGAGATAATTAAAGGAGCAAAATTATGGGAAATGCCTATGATTTCTCTCCCTATGAATGGATACTTACCAACTCCCGAGGGGGATATGCGCTCGGTTCTGCCAATCTCTTGAATCGCCGCAAATACCACGGCCTTCTCATTGCTTCAGATACACATTTCAAGAGAACGCATCTTGTCTCCTCCGTGGAAGAAGAAGTAAGGGCAGAAAATGGAAAAACATTCTTTCTGGATAGCAACAACTATCCGAATGTGGTATATCCCCAGGGATATAATCATTTGGTCAAGTATTTTCTGCGCCCTTTTCCTGCTTTTCTCTACTCAAGCCTTCCTTTTTCTTCCGAAGTATTGATATTGAAGGTTATTCAGTTACATCCTACCTCCAACTGTTGTGTGCTTAAATACCAGAATCTGGGAAGATTACCCTGGAGAATTATCTTGCGGCCCAAATTTACGCTTAGAGACCACCACACAGTCCGCCAGCCGGGCTACTGGGACAGCGCCCCATACACCTTTGAAGTAGATACTCAAGTAGGGAAACTGCGCAACGAGGAAATAGAGGTATCCGTTTTTAGTTCAATGGGGAAAGTTGAACCGGAACCTCTCGTCTACCGAAATGTGGTCTATCCCACGGAGATTCTCCGCGGGTATGAGGCAGTGGAAGATTTACTGGTTCCTTTCAAAATAACTGCAGAGGTTAATCCCGGAGAAGAAGCGGTTCTTGTTTTTGGGGAGAAAGAAGAAAGCCCCTGGCTGACTGTGGCTTCTGAGGCCGAAAAAAGATATGAAAACTACCCCCTTCCCTCCGGTCACCCCTTGACTTTTAAGGGAAGTCCACAGGAGATGCTCTTCCACATTACTAAGGCCGAAAAGGCCCTCGGCTACCGGCAGTATAGAGAAATCCTCAATCTGGCAATGAGTGAATTTATAGCCAACGATAACCTGGTAGCAGGGTTTCCCTGGTTTTCGGTCTGGGCAAGAGACACTATGATTTCTCTGGAGGCCTTAAAATATATGGAAGGTGGGACGAACCTGGCCTCGAGAATTTTGAAGAAATACGGCGAAAGTATGAAAGAAGGCCTCCTGCCTAACACCCTGGGAGAGGGCCAAAGGGGAATAAATTACGATGCGGTTGACGCCCCCTTGTGGTTCGGGATAAGGGTACTGGAACTGTGCGATGAATTTACTAATACCGAGAAATCAGAAATGTTGGGTTATGTGTGGCAGGTTATAGTGAATTACCTCACAAACGAATCCCTGCCTTTTCATATAGATGCCAAGGATGGGCTTATAACCATTCATACCGCTACCGGTCAGGCCCTGACCTGGATGGATGCCAAGGTTTACGATGAGCCTGTCACACCCAGATACGGAAAGCCCATAGAAATTAATGCCCTGTGGTATAATCTCGTCAGGTTCTGCCTGGCGGTAGCCCGGAAAGAAAAAATGGATAGAATTACCAGCAACGGCGAAGTTATTTCCCTATGGGAATTAAGGAATCTGGCCCGCAAAGCGAAAAAGTCGCTCAAAACCTTCTTTGACGGTAACCTTTTTGCGGACAGAATAGAAGATGGTGAAATGGTGATGGAAAAAAGACCGAATTATGTTATAGCCCTTTCTCTTCCTTTTGATATTTTCTCAAAGGAGGAAATGGCCGTAGGCTACAATGCGGCCAGGAAAGAGCTGCTTACTCCCTACGGGTTGAGAAGCCTTTCTCCCCGGGAAGTTGCTTTCCGGGGCATATATATGGGAAACCAGAGAATGCGGGACCTGGCCTACCATCAGGGGACAGTTTGGGTGTGGCTTCTCTTACCTATGGCAAGAGTTGCTGCAAAAATCTACAGCCGGGATAGGAATAAGTTGCTCAAAGAACTCAAAGACCTCGTATCCAGATTAAGAGACCTCTTTGTGCAAGGAGAAACCGCCTCGCTGCCGGAAATCTACGATGGAGAAAACCCCGGCCTGCCCAAGGGCGCTCCGGCTCAGTGCTGGTCGGTCTCTGCCATTTTTCTAATTGAAAAAATGATAGACCACATTAAGGAGAAAATATGAGAGCCCTCACCTTAACCTGGGAATTCCCCCCACGCATCACGGGCGGCCTGGGCATGGCTTGCTATGGGATGGTTAAGGCCTTGCTCCGCCTGGGCGTAGAAGTGGACCTGGTAATCCCTGCTGATGAGGAAGTTTATTTTGCTCTGAGAAGAGAACAAGATGCGGATAGCCTCCCGCTTGTTTTCGCTGACCCTACACAACAGAAAAGACTGGGGAAAAAAGTAACGGCAAAGGAGATGGTCAGCGAAAGAATTGAATTTTTTGATGTTTATTACACTCCTGCAAAAAAATGGCTGGTAGAAGAACTGGTCGAATATGCTCCGATGGACTCTTCCCTGGAGCCTCTCCTCAGTTATCTTACAGATGACCATCCCCTTTTTCGAGCGGTGAGGGCCTACACGGCCCTGGCTATTAATATAGCCAAAAGGTTGGATTTTGACATAATTCATACGCACGATTGGATGACCTATATCCCGGGAATTTTGATAAAAGGGATTTCCGGAAAACCTCTGGTAGCGCATATTCACGCCACGGAATTTGATAGAGCAGGTGGGCCAGGAGATAGAAGAATCCATGATGTGGAGTATATCGGGATGCAGTCCGCCGACCGGGTGCTCTCTGTCTCTGATTATACAGCAAAGATAATTCTCCAGAGGTACAAAGTGGCACCGGAGAAAATCAGGATCGTTCACAACGCCTTTACCCTCCAGAAAGCAGAAAAAACCAAGGAAAGGATGTTCCGGGAACCTTTGGTAGTGTTCTTGGGAAGAATAACTCTCCAGAAGGGGCCGGATTACTTCTTGGAAGTAGCGCGCCGGGTCCTGCAGGAAGAAAGAAATGTTAGATTCGTAATGGGGGGCAGAGGGGATATGGAGAAAAAGATACTTTATGAAGCGGCCTCTCTGGGGCAGGGAACGAAATTTTTGTTTGCGGGTTTTCTGGCGAGAGAAGAGGTAGAACAGGTTCTTTCCGCAGCCGATATTTTTGTGATGCCCTCGGTTTCCGAGCCCTTCGGTATAACTCCTCTGGAAGCGATGAGCTATGGAGCAGTCACCATTATATCCAAGCGCTCCGGTGTGGCAGAAGTGGTAAAGCATGCCTACAAGGTTGACTACTGGGACATAGAAGAGATGTCTTCCATCATTCTGGATTTGATTAGAAATCCTGAGAAACTGCGAGAGGCTTCCCGGCGGAGTATGGAAGAGGTGGCCCGACTGCAGTGGGAGGAAGCGGCTAAAAAAATATCAAACATCTACACGGAATTACAAGAGGGTAGATAGATGCTGCACCTCATTTTCTACTTTCAGGTTCATCAGCCGTATAGACTTCAACCCTACAGGTTCATTCATATAGGTAAAAACCATAACTATTTTGATGACGAACTCAACCGCAAGATTTTCGAAAAAGTCTCCGACAAATGCTATATCCCAGCCAATAATCTTTTATGGGATTTAATTAACCAGTTCGCAGGTAGGTTCAAAGTCTCGCTTTCGCTAACCGGAACCTTTGTTGAGCAAGCGCGCCAGTATCGGCCTGATGTGCTGGCAAGTTTTCGCCGGCTTGCTCAGCAAGGGGGTGTGGAGTTTTTGGGCGAAACATACTACCATTCTCTGGCCTGCCTTTTTGACGAAAATGAATTCCTGGAACAGGTGAGGATGCATTCCCGGCTGATGGAAGAAGAATTTGGCACAAGACCGGTTACTTTCCGCAATACAGAACTGGTATATGGTGACAGAATTTCAGGCCTGGTTTCGGAGTTACCCCAATTCAAATTAATACTTACGGAGGGGGCGGATAAGATTCTTAACTGGAGGTCTCCTCTCTACGCCTACAAAAGTTATTCCCAGAGACATCTGCTATTACTCAAGTATTATCGCCTTTCGGACGATATAGCCTTTAGATTTTCTGACCGAGCCTGGACTGAATATCCCCTCACCGCAGGTAAGTTTGTGGACTGGATATTGAAGTTGCCTCTGGTGGAAAAGAAAAAGAAAAATCTCTATTTGAATCTATTTATGGATTACGAGACTTTGGGCGAGCACCAATGGTCTGAGACGGGGATATTTGAGTTCATTAAGCACCTGCCGGAATATGTGCTGAAGCGCGACTTCGTTTCCTTCAGCTGGCCCTCCGAGGTAATGGATAGCCTCAACTACGAACCGGAGGCTTTGTCCATACCTACGCCCATATCCTGGGCGGATACAGAAAGAGACCTTTCGGCGTGGCTATCTAATTCCCTGCAGTGGAATGCTGTGAAAACTTGCTACAATATTTTAAGGAGAATAAAAGAGAGCGAGAGACCCGATTTGCTCGAAGTGGCCAGGAAGCTTTCCACCTCGGACATTTCTTATTATATGTGCACCAAATACTTTCAGGATGGCGATGTTCACAAGTACTTTTCTCCCTACTCCTCGCCAGAGGATATATACATTTATTATATGAATGTTCTGGCAGATGTGGAGAAAAGGCTGGAGGACGGAATATGATTTTCAAAAAACTTTTTGTTCACCCCAAATATCCGGAAAATTTGGCCCGGCTTTTTCAACTTGCCTACAATTTGTGGTGGACCTGGGACTTCAAGGCTATGAATCTTTTCTACCGTATAGATCCTCGCCTCTTCAGAGAAGTCAATCACAATCCGGTCAGATTCTTGCTCAGCCTGCCCAGGGAGAAAATAGAGGCGCTTTCCAACGATAAAGGTTTTCTCTTTGAACTTGAAGAAGTGGGGCAAAGATTTGAGGAATACCTTAAGTATGTTACGGCGCTCGAAGGAGAAAACGGCCGTCAGTATGGTTTTGGCCAAAACGATGTGATAGCCTATTTCTTAATGGAATTCGGGCTGCACGAATCTATCCCTATATATGGTGGGGGCTTGGGTGTGCTGGCCGGAGATTTCCTCAAAAGCGCTTCGGATATGGGGGTGCCCGTAGTGGGTTTGGGGTTGCTTTACAAGTTCGGATATTTCACCCAGCGAGTAAATATAAACGGCGAACAGGAAGAAGTATTGCTGGAATTTGAGAACCATCTCATCCCCATAAAGGAATTATACGCCCCCAATGGAGAACTGGCTCATATCATAGTTAAGATACTGGGCGAGGAGGTAGAGGTCAAATTATGGCAGGTGGAGGTGGGTAAAGTCAGGTTGATTTTGCTGGATACCGATTTAGAAGACAATCCCCCCCATCTGCGCGACATTACCGATGAACTTTATGTGGCAGACAGAGAAAAAAGGATACAGCAAGAACTGGTGTTGGGTTTGGGAGGCGGAAAAGCAATCGACCTTTTGGGGCTGGTGCCCCGGGTTTATCATTTGAACGACGGCCACTGTGCTTTTGTCATCATTTGGAGGTTGAAGAAGCTGATGAAAGAGAAGGGGCTTTCCTTCCCTCTGGCCCGGGCTATTATAAGGGCCTCCACCGTGTTCACTACCCATACTCCGGTGATGGCCGGCAATGAGAATTTCAAAACGGAATTGGCCAAAAAATATCTGGAGCCAGAAATTCAGGAACTCGGCCTTTCGTTTGACCAGATTTCGGATTTGGGTTTTGTGGAGAAAAAAAGCGATGTTTTCTGGTTACCTGCCCTGGCCATCAGATTTTCCCGCTATGTAAATGCTGTCTCTCCGCAACATCGGCAAACCTCGCGAAAAATGTGGGCCAGCCTTTTTCCCCAGAAACCTTTACCGGAAATCCCCATAGATTATGTCCCTAACGGCGTCCACATCTCCTGGATCAGTGAACAATTCTCCGATATATTCAATCGCTACTTAGGCCCGGACTACAGGCGCTATGGGCAAAAAGAGGAAATCTGGAAGCACATTTATGACATACCTGACGAAGAAATATGGAAGGCTCATTGTAGAGAAAAGGATATTCTTTCGGCCTTTATAAGAAGAGAACTTGTTGATAATGCTGCTGCCGGAGGATATTCACAGGCCAAAATTTTGAAACGCGCCCAGGCCCTTAATCCCGAGTACCTTACCATCGTATTCGCCAAGCGTTTTGCCCATTACAAAAGAGCCACGCTCATCCTGGAGGACCAGGAAAGACTAAAAAAGATTCTCACCCATCCTCAAAAACCCGTACAACTCATCTTCGCCGGCAAAGCTCACCCCGCCGACCAAAGCGGCAAAGATATGATAAAAGAAATCATCCACTTCGCCCGGGATTACGAAGTGGAAGACAGAGTTATTTTTGTAGAAAACTACGACATAAACATTGCTCGCCATCTGGTCTGGGGCGCAGATGTCTGGTTGAATACCCCGGCCAAGGATATGGAGGCAAGTGGAACTTCGGGAATGAAGGCCGCAATGAATGGAGTCCTTAATCTTAGTGTTCTTGAGGGGTGGTGGAGAGAAGGGTTTAACGGGAAAAACGGTTGGGCCATCACCGCCGGGCAATTTTCCGGCCGCTCAGACCTGAGGGAAGTAGCCGAGGCCAATCAAATTTATAATCTCCTTGAAGAAGACATAACCGAACTTTATTACAATCGGAACAAGGCCGGTATTCCAGAAAAGTGGGTAACTATGATGAAGGAGTCTATGTGTGCCGTTTGCGACAAGTTCAATATAAACACCACCCTCGATACTTATCTGAAGAAGTCTTACCTGCCTTCCATCAAAGAGTCCAAGAAAATTCAAAAAAGTGATTATAAACTCCTGAAGCAGGCTATGGCCGAAGAAGAAGAACTCCTGAAGCACTGGGCTGCGGTGGAAATCACTCACTTTGCTACCGACATAGACAAGAAAAATCATATATCCGCCGGAGACGCGGTAAATGCAGAATGTCGCGTTCTTTTAGGCCAGGCCTCTCCGGAGATCTTCAGCACCGAACTTTTTTACCTCTACAACAATAATCGGGACTTCAAAATAATTCCCATGCAACTCAAGGAGAAGAAAAATGGAGAGGCCCATTATACTTGTTCTTTTGAAATAGAAGGCTATGGGCTGCAGAATATAAACGCGCGCATAAGGCCGGCCAATGCTGTGGTAAAGGATTTGCATCCCGAGTTGATTAAGTGGAAAGATTAGGTAAAAAGTAATTTTCTACCACATATTCCCAGCCAAGCGCGGGGTTGTGTTGGCGAGCGTTTTCCAGATATTCTTCTTTCTTCGCTTCCCCCAGAGGTAAAATCTCAAAAATTGACTGTGCGTGGCTGGAAAATAGTTCCCTCTCCATTTTCGTTCTTCGTTCTCTGCTCAGTTCTTTGAGTTCCTCATAGTTCATTTCCTTTGCGGCGTTTATAAAGTCCACCACATAAAATGGTTTTATGGCAGCATCTTTGAAAATCTTCTGCAGAAAATATTTGCATCCGCAGCATGACGAAATAAGAGAAACCCCTCCAAAGGGCAACGCCTCCAGATGAGCGATACCGAACGGCTCATAGAGAGAAAACCCGAATTCTGCATCCGAGGCTATTCTGAGGTCGTTGAATTCAGCATCCTCGGGAACTCTTACCCCGCACCTTTTTCTATCAAATCCGAACTGATTAATGAAAAGCCCTTTTATCGCTTTTGATTGGGCATTGAAAATCTCGAGATACTTATAAAGTTCGGCCTCCATCCCCACCAGATCCGGCCAGCCTTCCCGGTGCACAACCGGCCAGCCGTATTCTTTTTCCATTTTGAGAATGTCCTCGGGCGGCCTTCCGGTGGCAATAAGGGTGGAAAGCAGAATGTAGGCCCCTTTGAGATTTTGTGCCGAGAGGATATCATCCAGGCAGTAAAGCAGGGAAATATCTCTCCACAGCCCCTTGCTGATTACCATCCGACAGATATGAGTAAATATAACATCGGGNACGAAATCTAACAGGGCCTTCCAGTATTTTTCTATCCGCTTACGACTATTATTTTTTTCTATCCCAGGTAATGTCTTTTACGGACAACCCATTGTAGACCGTCTTTATCTTCTCAGCCGGAGCATCCGGCACCAAAAAGAGATATTCATCTTTAACCAGGTCGCTCACCGCAAATATATGGTCAAAATTTACCGCTCGTTTTATTAGTTCATTTCTGGGATTCTGTTTCTGGCTTCCAAAAACTTCTTCCAAAGACCTCCCTCTGCCTGCTTTTCGCAGGATATTATAGAAACTTATGTCGTGCCCGGGGGTGACTTTCCACCTCAAATCTCGCCGTGGATACCTCATGCGCTACAAATATGGTTTGGTGTGTCTTCCCTGCCATTATCACTGAAAGAACAGAAGGAACTCCCATATATTCGTGCGCAAAATGGTAATACTCACCATCCGCTCCGTATAATCTCTCCAGTATTTCCATAAAAGGCACCGCAATCCGCAGATACTGTTCGTAGTCCCAGTCATATGGATATAGGTCTGACTGGATGGCGAATTTTTCCCATAATCTGTACTTGAATTTTGCCAACTCCACCGGGTTCATCGTTCTTGTCTCTACCAGCACCACATCAACGCTCGCCCGCTTATTGGGGTCAAATTCGTTCACTAATTCTCTTTTCCCATATAATATATCTATGGCGTATTTTTGCATAATCTCGTGGAAAAGTTTTCCGTAATCGCCTCTATCCTTACCATTGCTACTGGAGAAGAGAATTTCCCCTGCTTCGGTAAAATCGGAAAGGATATCCCCACCCCCTTTAAAAAGGGGGCCATAAAAAAGGGTCTTATCAAAAAATCCCTGGTATGCCTGGGTAGTGCAGAGGCCCTGGAGAACTGCTCCTATTCCCCCTATTTTTTTTACGCTCTCATGCGTTATATGCACTGCTATCTTCATATGATCCTCAACCTATCCTACTTTAGGGCGTCCCTTTCTCTATTTCACCGACGGCCCATACGGGCCGCCTGTATGGTGCGGCGGGCAATACGCGCCATAACTAAAGCAAAAAGCCACAAATGTCAATGCAAAACCTGCCCCGGCCGTGCCTGCCGGCAGGCGGGCAGGCATCCTTTACCTTAACAGTTTCAAGCCTTTGCGACTGGACACCTCTTGCTTTATCAACATCTTCTATATTTGGTCAAGGTAGTTTTCTGTTTTGCTTATGCGGTTCAGAGGCCCTCAGCATAGGCCGGTTCCAACCTGGGAGAGGCAGCCGCACAGCGCACCTTTGAACTTGCGTCTATGCTTGCGGCGAGCGTGTTGCCACCGGCCCAGTCGCCTGTAACATGCATCTTATGATTTCGCGTGGCCAGTGCCTCTCGCGTCCCTTCCGGTATGCGGCTCTCCAAATAGAGCGAGCCGGGCTCGGCTTTACGGGGATAGAATGAACTGGGAAAATGCGCGGTCCAGAAGGTTGCCGCTTCTACGGCCTCCTGGAGTGACATACCGAACTCCATAACATTCAAGAAAAACTGGAGGGCCCACTGGTCCTGCACATCGCCACCCGGGCTGCCAAAGACCATAAAAGGCTCGTTATCTTTCATCGCCAGCGTCGGGGTCAAGGTGGTCCTTGGTCGTTTGCCCGGTTCGAGGCAGTTGGGATGGCCTTTGACCAGGGAAAATATTTGCCCCCGGGTGCCCAAAGGAAAGCCGAGACCGGGAATCACCGGAGATGACGGCATCCATCCGCCACTCGGGGTGACCGAAACCATATTGCCGTCCTTGTCAATGACATCCAGTTTGGTGGTGTCGCCGGTCCAGGCGCTGATATCGCCGCCGAAGGTCGCATTAACATCCGTAATGCTGCCAGCAGTAATCTC
>LIZR01000003.1 GCA_001302825.1 Planctomycetes bacterium DG_23
TCGAATGGCGCCTTGCCTGCCGGCAGGCAGGGATGACGAATGACCAGTGACGGTGAAACTTTAGTGATTTATTCCACCGGCTTTCCTAAGAGGCTGATGAGTTTCTGCTTACCCTCCTCCATCAGTTCCCGGGTTCTGCCTTCGAGATTTAGCCGCAGCAGTGGTTCAGTATGCGACTGGCGCACATTGAACCACCAGTCCTCGTATTCTACGGTGATGCCGTCCATAAAGTCCTGTTTGCCGTCGGAGAATTTCCGGGTGAGTTCCATTATCATCGCGGCCTTATCCTCCACCTCAAAGTTTATCTCGCCCGTGGCAAAGTAACGATTTAATGGGGCAATAATCTCGGAGATGGGCCTCTCAGCCTTGCTCAGAAGATTGAGAACCTTGATGAGGCCGATAGACGCCGAGTCGCAGTAGAAATTATCGCGAAAATAATAATGACCGGAAAGTTCGCCGGCAAAGGCGGCGGATTTTTCCCTGAGCGCGGCCTTCATAAAGGCGTGGCCCACCCGCCCTTTTAACGGGATGCCGCCACTTCGCTCAATCTCCTCCTTTACCGCCCAACTGGAACGCACATCGTAGATTATCCTCGCCCCCGGCTCTTTGGCCAGCACCTCCCGGGCAATGAGTGCGGTAATAAGGTCGCTGGAGATAATCTCGCCTCGCTCATCTATATAGGCGCAGCGGTCGCAGTCACCGTCTAAGGCCACGCCCAAATCCGCCTTCGCTTCTTTCACCCTGGCCCGCAGGTCGCGCAGGTTTTCATATTTGAGGGGATTGGCCTCGTGATTAGGGAAGGTGCCGTCAAGTTCGAAATATAGGGGGATGGTCTGGCAGGGGAGTTGGTCAAAGATAAGCGGGATTTCCAGCCCGCCCATCCCATTTGCCGCATCAATGACCAGCTTGAGCGGCGCAATGTCTTCGGCGAATTTGAGAATATGCTTTTTGTAATCCGCGGCTATATCTTTCTTGCTTACCGAGCCTTTTTTGGCCGCCGGCTCAAATTTGCCGGAAGTGGCTATTCTTTCAATTTCCGGAAGGCCGGTTTCCTCGCCGATGGGGCTGGCTTCGTGCCCAGAGACCTTGAAGCCGTTATATTCTTTAGGATTGTGCGAAGCGGTTATCTGAAGCCCGCCGTCAAAGCCATAGTTGGCAGTGGCGAAATAATTTCCCGGCGTGGAAGCAAGGCCAATATCCACCGCATCACTTCCGGCCTCAAGTATCCCCTGGATAGTTGCCTCAGATATGGAAGGGGAGGAAAGGCGCATATCGCGGCTAACCACCATTTTTTTTGCGCCCAGAAACTGTGCCGTGGCCCGGCCGATCTTTCGCGCCAGTTCCTCATCAAGTTCATCGGGCCCGGTCGCCCTGGCGACATAAATTCCCCGAATATCATAGGCCTTAAAAATTCCCATCCACTTCTCCTTTCAAATCAGAAGCACAAGGACCGCAAAGCCGTCGTAGGCTGGGTCGTCCCTGACCCAGCCCTGGCGGGCTCGGGGACGAGCCCGCCTACGAAGTCTTTTCTTCCGTGCTTCAGCCCGCCCCTATGGGGCAGATGCGACCCGTGCTGCCCGAAAGGGCGCCGTGTCTTCGCGCTTCGCCCACGAAGCCGTGTCAAAAAATAGGATGAGACTAATTATATTTTTCCTCGCCTTGGGGTCAAGAAGAAAGGCCGCCAAAATAAAACTAAAAGGTTGACACCATAGGGCCAAAATGGTAAAATTTTTTGGAAAGTGACAAGGTCTAATTTGCTGTATAAGAAAAATCAAACTGCGCTAATTGACGGAGGAGAATCAATGAGTAGGGCCCGTGTTCTTTTTGCGATTTTGATTGTCGTATGCCTGGGCCTGTTTGGTGTGGGCCCTGGCGAAGAAGGATTTGGGAGCAAAGCCAATGCTCAGGATGAGGGGCTCGGGTTTTATTCGTCCGATGTGTGGACGCTTGACCACGAGGGAGTCCCGGTGCGTTCCATCGCCTTTTCGCCGGATGAGAAACTCCTGGCCACGGCACTTGAAGATGGTTCCACGAAAATCTGGGATGCGGGAAAAGGCGCACTTCTTAGGACGCTTGAGGGGCACAGTGAACCGGTGCTTTCCCTCTCTTTCTCTCCGGGTGGTGAATATCTCGCCTCAGGCTCTGCCGATGGCGCGGTCAAGGTCTGGAAAGTGCGGGAGGCAAGATGCCTTTATACCTTTGAAGGTCATAAGGCCGCGGTGAAATCACTCGCCTTTTCCCCGGACGGGAAACTCGTGGCCTCTGGCTCAGAAGATAAAACCGTGAGGATTTGGGACCTGGAGCGGGGAAAGTGCCGGCGCGTCATTGAAGAACATACAGGTGCGGTGAATGCGCTTGTGTTCTATCCAGATGGCAGCCGTCTGGTCACTGCAGGCGAGGATATGAGGGCGATGCTCTGGCTTCCGGGCAACTGGCCCCTTTTTCGGGAACTCACAGGCCATAGGGCCGCGATAAATTCTCTCTGGGTCTCGCCAGATGGCAATCGCCTTGCCTCGGCCTCAGGCGATGGAAAGATTATATTCTGGGATGTGCCTAATGGGATGCCCACGAGCACACTCGGTCTCAAGCCCAGCGTAAATTCCATAACCTTCTCACCGGATGGCAAGGCTCTGGTGGCCGCGGCCTCCAGCAAGAACATCCCGGTGTGTGATGCCAAAACGGGAAGGGTCATCCGGGTGCTTGAGGGGCACGAGGAGGAGGTGACTTCGGTATTATTTTCCCCCAAGGGAAGGCTTCTGGCCTCAGCCTCCAGAGACGGGAAGGTGAACTTGTGGGAGGTGAAGTGGCGAAATAAACTTACCGTCTGGGGCCGCCAGGAAGACCGAATTAACTCAATCTCTTTCTCGCCTGATGGCAGGTTCCTTGCTCTGGGCTATCTCCGAACGGATGAAGTTCGGTTACTGGATATGCGCACGGGCAGAGTTACAAAAGTCCTGGAAATGGATGAACGAGGCAGAATCAGCGTCCGTGGCACTTGCCTGCGCTTTTCTCCAGATGGGAAGATACTGGCAGTAGGTGGCTTCCGGGCAAAATCGGAATATGACCCTGAGTTTGGCACCAGGGTCCTGCAGGATTTTAAAGGGATAATAATACTCTGGGACGGCGAAGAGAAAAGAGAACTCCCGGAGGTGGATATGCCAGGTAAGAATTCTATTGGAGTTACCTCGCTTTCTTTCTCTGCTGACGGGAGGCTCCTGGCGGCAGGCTATGACGGCGGCCAGGTCAGGATATGGGATGTGGCGGAAGAAAAGTGCCTCTGGACTTTCACGCTGCCGTTTAAGGACCTGGGGATGGTTCGCTCCGTTCCGGTTTCCCTGTCGCCGGATGGCCATTTCGTGGCTGCCGGCGGTAGGAATTGGAAAGAGTTAGAAAATTCGCCGGTGATGGTCTGGGATGTGATAACCGGGGAAGGGCCTAAGTTGCTCAGGGGACTGGGAACGCCGATGAACAGCATCTCTTTTTCACCCGACGGGAGCACGCTGGTCGCCAGCGGTTACAGTGGGAACACAATATTCTGGGATGTGGCCACCTGGCGCAAAGTGCGTACGATGAGGCCTGGCAGCTCTCCGGAGATGGCCTTCTCGCCGGACGGCAAACTCCTGGCCACAGCCACTGGCTTTGGCGGGGGAAAAGCAAAGGGCAAGGTGTCACTTTTTGATGTGGAAAAGGGAAGGTTGATTAAGGTACTGGGCGAAGGCGGCCATCCCCCTGGCGCTTTGGCCTTCTCGCCGGATGGGGCGACCCTGGTCGTGGTTTATAACATATACGAAGCAAAACAAATGGCAAGAGGAACCCGCTTCATCCGCAAGGAATCCTATCTGGGCCTCTGGTGGCTTCCGGGCTGTCTGGACCAGTGGCCACCGGAGTAAGAGATAAGAAGGGCAATAAGCGGGCTCAAAATATACGCCCAAAAAGCAGGGAAGAGCGAATCCTCTGAGATTGATTATGGCCGAGAAAAAGCCCGATAAATTCAGGCGGTGGATGATAGCCAGTTTCTTCCTCATCCCCCTTTTGCTTTTCGGAAGCATCGGGGTCTATTATGCTTACGAGCCGGTGAAGATGCGGGTGGTTGTTCGGCTCCTTGCCTATGACAGGACCCGTAATTGGGCCCGGGAGGAAATTTTGGATGCGGGCGAGAAGGCCCTTCCTTATCTAATAGGTGGTTTTGCAAATAAGAATGAACGAGTGCCGCGATTCCAGATATAAAGATTTTTATGTGGACAAGACCATTCCTCAACTTGCCCAGGCCCTCAAGTCTAAGAACGCAAAGGTGCGCGGCTCTTCGGCTGAGGCCTTCTCTCTACTTGCAACCCGGGAACTGGGGGGCAGATGGGGGTGGTCTTGCATAATTGAAATCCATTCCAACCCCCCGGTCGAGCTCAAGGTGGGTGCGGCACAATTCTTGCGGTTCCTCCGTGAAAATAGCGTGATGCCTCAGTTGGTGGGACTCCTTTGCGACCCGGAAGAGGCCGTCCGCGAAAGCGCCGTGGAGGCTATGGAGAAGATAACTGGCGAGTCTTTTGGGGACTTCGCTTCTGCGGCCTCCAATGCCCAGCGCCAGAAAATCATCCAGAAATGGCTGGACTGGTGGGAAGAAAATAAGGAGGAATACAAAATAGCCAGAGAGCGAGACCAATACGACGAAAAGCCCTGAAAGTTCGTGTCTGATTATTTTTTGGGAAGATAGGTTTGAGACGGAAATTATCTGTGCTCGGCGATTCTGAGGCGGTTGAGGGCGCGGGAAAGCGCGGCCTGGGCGCGTTCTATATCGGTTTCTTTGGTAGGACGGGCGAGACGCTCTTGGGCGCGGCTTCTGGCGGCCTGGGCACGCTCCACATCTATCTCATCGGCAGGCTCTGCGGTTTCGGCCAGGATGACCACGCTGTCCGGCCGGGCCTCCACAAATCCCCCGGAAGTGGCCAGATGCTCAAGTTTGCCAACGGAATGAATCCTTATCTCGCCCACCTGTAGGCCGGAAAGAAGCGGGATATGACCTTCTTCAAAACCCATTTCCCCGGCTGCGCCCGGCACCACCACCAGGTCGGCTTCGGTTTCCATTAAGACTTTTTGCGGGGTGACCAGTTTGATTTTTATAGGCATCTACGCCTCTTTGTCGTCGGCCGTTGCCGCTTTGTCGTTAGCGGTTGACGGTCTACTCTTTGCGGTTTTCCCTTCGCTATCGGCTGCCTGGGCGCGCTTCGCATCCTGAGGATGCTTCCCTCGACCCTGAGGGGTCTCGGGACGAGGACCCTGAAGGGCAGCATCCGAAGGGCCGGGCTGCTGGGCTTCCTTCTCTTCCCTCTGGGCCGCCTCTTCTATCGTCTCCACGCCAAATTCCTTGGCCTTCTGGTGGACATCGTCTATTTTGCCGGCGAGGTAAAAGGCCTGCTCCGGAATTTCATCCATCTCTCCGGAGATGATTTTCTTAAAGCCGGCCACGCTCTCCTCTTTGGTCACATACTGACCCTCGGTGCCGGTGAATACCTCGGCCACGAAGAAGGGCTGGGTGAGGAAGCGGTCGATTTTCCTGGCCCGACTCACGATGAGTTTATCCTCTTCGGTGAGTTCGTCCACGCCCATAATGGCGATGATATCCTGCAGATCCTTGTAACGCTGCAGGATTTGCTGGACTTCGCGGGCTACCTGGTAATGCTCCTCGCCCAATACATTGGGGTCCAGGATGCGCGAGGCCGATTCCAGCGGGTCAACAGCCGGGTAGAGGCCGGCCTCAAAGCGGTCTTTGGAAAGCACCACGGTGGAATCAAGATGGGCGAAGGTGGTGGCCGGGGCCGGGTCGGTTAAATCAAAGGCCGGCACATAAATGGCCTGAAAGGAAGTAATGGAGCCTTCGCGAGTGGAGGTGATGCGCTCCTGCAGTTCGCCCATTTCCGTGCCCAGGGTGGGCTGATAGCCCACGGCAGAAGGCATACGGCCCAAGAGCGCGGAGACCTCGCTTCCGGCCTGGACGAACCTGAAGATATTATCTATGAAAAGAAGCACATCCTGCTCTTCCTCATCGCGGAAATATTCGGCCACGGAAAGCCCGGCCAGGCCTACGCGAAGCCGTGCGCCCGGGGGTTCGTTCATCTGGCCGAAGACAAGCGCGGTCTTTTCCAGCACCTTGCGCTCTTTCAGTTCCAGCCAGAGGTCGTTACCCTCGCGGGAACGCTCCCCCACTCCGGAAAAGACGGAGATGCCGCCGTGTTCAATGGCGATATTGCGTATGAGTTCCATAATGAGCACGGTCTTTCCCACGCCGGCGCCGCCGAACATACCGGCCTTACCGCCCCTGGTGCAGGGGCAAAGGAGGTCTATAACCTTGATGCCGGTCTCCATTTGTTCGGTGGAGGTGCCCAGTTGTTGCAGTGGAGGCGCGGGGCGGTGGATGGGATAGCGCTTCTTGGTTTTAATGGGGCCGAGTTCATCGGTAGGCTCGCCAATCACATTCATTATCCTGCCCAGGGTCTCAGTTCCTACGGGAACGCTAATGGGTGCGCCGGTATTCTCAACCTCCATCCCTCGCACCAGGCCTTCGGTGGGGCTCATAGCCACGGCGCGCAGGCTGTTTTCGCCCAAATGCTGGGATACCTCCAGCACCAGGTCTATGTCCCGCTTTTTATCAGTTATGCGAAGTGCGGTGTATATTTCCGGAAGTTCCTCGGTGTCAAATTCCACATCCACCACCGGGCCGATGACCTGCTGGATGCGGCCCTTTTTGCCCCTTTCAGAGAGCCCGGCTTCTTTGGCTTGTGAAACTGCTGGTTTTATTGTCTTCTGTGGGGGTTTGGCCTTTTTGGCTTGCGGAACTTTCCGCTTCCTTCTTTTCTCTTTTGTCTCGGTCTTTTTGGCGGCCATAACTTCTCCTTATAATCTTCCTTTTTTAAGGGCCTCCGCGCCCGAGGTAATATCCAGAAGTTCCTTGGTGATGGCTGTCTGGCGGGCGCGGTTATACTGCAGGCTGAGTTCCGTAATGAGGTCGGCGGCATTATCCGTGGCGCTATCCATAGCCATCATGCGGGCCGCATGTTCACTGCAGGAGTTCTCCAGCAGCAGCCGATAAAGTTCCACGGCCAGGAAACGCGTGAGAAGCGCCTCGGTTACCGCAGGTCTTGAAGGCTCGTAGATATAAATCTCTTCTTCGCCGGTTTCCGCCTCCTTTTCTTCCTCCTTCCCGGCAATGGGCGAGGCAGGTCGGCGAGACTTCAGGGTATTCAGAAGTTCCTCGCTACTTAAAGGCAATAGCGTGCTTAAAGTCACCTGCTGAACCAGGCCGGAAACGAAATGGGCGGAGATGATTTGGATTTGGTCGGCCTCGCCGGAAAGGAAAAACTCTCTGAGTCTCTCGGAAATAGTGCTTACCAAGCCGTAGCCCAGTTGGTCATAAATATCGGTGAAATTAGCCAGGATGGGAAATTCTTGACGACGGAAAAAGATGAAACCCTTTCTGCCGATGAGAATGAGTTTTTTCTCTCTGGCCTCGGAGGAAGCGAGGACTTCCCGGGCGCGGCGGATGATATTGGTATTAAAGGCACCGCAGAGGCCCTTATCCGCGGTGAGCACGACTAAGGCCAAAGAGTTAACCGGGCGCGGTGAAAGCAGAGGATGGGCTTCTTCGTCCTGGGCAGTTGACAAGTAGCGGATGAGAAGCGATAGCGTCTCGTCGGAATAAGGCCGGAAGGCAAAAAGGGCCCCCTGGGCCTTACGGAGTTGAGTGAGGGCTACCATCTTCATTGCCCGGGTAATCTCCCGGATGCCTTCCACCGAGCGGATGCGGCGGCGAATTTCCCTGGTAGTGGCCAAGTTATGCTCCTACAGCCTTCTCACTTCTCCAAAAATCCCGTAGGCGGGCTCATCCCCGAGCCCGCCTATTCGGGGTCAGGGACGACCCCGAATACGATTATGAAAAGCCAACCGCAAAGGACGCCAAGAGCGCAAAGAAGAAATACTTTTTTTTCATCCCTTCTTGTCGCTTTGCGTGCTTGGCGCTCTTTGCGGTTCAAGTTTTTCTTTTTTCGGTTTTGCTTCGTGCGGTTTCTGTGGGGCCTGGGGCTGGGGAACCGATGGTTTCTTTTCTTTTTCTTCTTTCTCTGGTTGTTTTTTTGGTTTGTCTTCCTTTGGTTTTTCTCCCTCAGGTTTTTGGGCTTCTTCGGGTCTCTCTTTCGTTGCTTTTTCCCCTTCGGGCGCAGCCTTTTCTTCTTTGGGTTTTTCCCCTTCTTTAGGCTTCTGAACAGGCGTTTCTTCCTCTTTTTTCAGTTTTTCTTCTTCAACCTCGGCCTCTTCGCTCACTGCGAACATCTTTTTGAATCCCTTTATGGTTTCGGTGAGGCTCTTTTGAAGTTCGTCTGAGAGTTCTTGTTTCTTTTTAATCTCTTTAAGGACTTCCGGCTTTTCTGTGCGCACGAATTGCAGGAGTTCGCGTTCAAAGCGACGCAGGTCCTCCACGGGAAGGTCGTCCACCAGCCCCTGCACCCCGGCGAAAACAATCATCACCTGTTCTTCCACGGGCATAGGGACATATTGTTCTTGCTTCAGCAGTTCGGTGACCCGCTCGCCGCGGGCGAGTTGGGCCTGAGTGGCCTTATCCAGTTCCGTGCCGAACTTGGCGAAGATGGCCAGTTCACGATATTGGGCGAGGTCGAGACGCAAGCGGCCGGCAACTTGCTTCATCGCCTTCACCTGGGCGTTGGAGCCAACGCGGGAGACAGAAATCCCCACATTTATGGCCGGGCGTATGCCTTGATAGAAGAGGCCGCTTTCCAGGAATATCTGACCATCGGTGATGGAGATGACATTGGTGGGGATATAGGTGGAATAATCGCCCTCTAATATCTCCACGATGGGAAGCGCGGTCAAGGAGCCGCCGCCCAGTTTATCGGTGAGTTTTACCGCCCGCTCTAAAAGTCGGGAATGGAGATAAAATATATCGCCGGGATACGCCTCGCGGCCCGGAGGCCGGCGAAGGAGAAGCGAAATCTGGCGATAGGCCTGGGCGTGTTTGGAGAGGTCGTCGTAGATGACGCAAGCGTGTTTGCCCTCTTCCATAAACTCTTCGCCCATAGCGCAGCCGGCATAGGGGGCGATATATTGTAATGAGGCCGGCTCGCTGGCCGAGGCCGTGACCACGATGGTGTAATCCATACATCCATACTTTTCCAGCACATCAATCACCTTGGCCACGGTGGAGCGCTTCTGGCCGATGGCCACATAGATGCATATACAGTCGCTATCTTTTTGATTTATGATGGTATCTACAACGAGAGCGGTCTTTCCAATCTGGCGGTCGCCGATGATGAGTTCGCGCTGGCCTCTTCCGATAGGGGTGAGGGCATCTATGGCCTTGAGGCCGGTCTGCAGGGGTTCCTTGACCGGCTGGCGCTTGACGATGCCCGGGGCCACGCGCTCTATGTTGCGGAACTTATCCGTCTTTATCTCTCCGCGGCCATCCACCGGCTGGCCCAGGGCATTCACCACCCGGCCCAGAAGCGCTTCGCCCACGGGCACCTGCACAATTCTCCCGGTGCGCTTGACAATATCGCCCTCTTTTATGCCCTGGTCCGAGCCTAAAAGCACCACGCCGATATTGTCCACTTCCAGGTTGAGCGCCATACCATAGGTGGGACCGGGCAACTCCAGCAGTTCGCTGGCCATAACATTTTCAATCCCATAG
Source organism: Planctomycetes bacterium DG_23 (assembly GCA_001302825.1). Classification (GTDB taxonomy): domain Bacteria; phylum Planctomycetota; class DG-23; order DG-23; family DG-23; genus DG-23. The sequence goes on from LIZR01000003.1 coordinate 9,689, forward strand.
ACCCGGGCGATGGAGTCTCCCACTTCGAGCACCCGACCCACTTCGGCTATATCTATTTTTTCTTCCAGGCCTTCAATCTCTCGCCTGATTATGTCGCTTATCTCATCCGGGCGAAGTTCCATAGTAGTCTCTCCACACCTTTCATCCCAGACTCCGGGCGAAGCGTCGCAGCCTGCCTCTCACGCTTCCATCAAGAATCAGGTTTCCCATATGAATAAGCACGCCGCCCAAAAGCCCCTCATCTACCCTGCTTTCTAAGGAGATTTTCTTTCCCTTAAGGCCGGAAAGGGTTTTCTCAAGTTCTCGGGCTTGCCGCGCAAGAAGGGGATAAGCGGTATAGACGGTAGCCTGCACCAGGCCCTGGTCTTCCTGGTAAATGTGCGCAAACTCTTGCGTAATCTCCTGAATAAGAGAAAACCGCTTTCTTTTTATAAGAAGACGGGCGAAGTTCTCCACTTCCTTGGGCAGAGATAAGGCCGAAAGCGCCTTATCCAGAACCGCGAGTTTCTCCCCTTCTTCAAATAAAGGGCTTTTCCAGAAAGGGAAAAGTTCTTTCCTGCCCAGGGCTTCGGCAAGGGCATTAAGTGATTGGAAAAAGTCTTCTTCTTTGCCTTTATCCCGGGCCACTTCCCAGAAGGCCTGCGCATAACGCCGGGCGATTATATTTTCCCGCATTATTTATATCCTGCCATAGCGCTGCTATAGAATACGCCGTAGGTTCACAATTTTCTTTCGTTATCCCGTAGGCGGGCTCGTCCCTCGAGCCCGCCTCTATCGGCCAATCCGGCTGGGTGCCGCCTACAGCGGCCGAGGCAGAATGGTCGCCTATGGCGACGACGACCCAGGCCCACGCGTTTTTTACAACTCCCTTTTCTCTTTGAGGTCACTGAGGAATTCATCCACCAATTTCTGGTGGGTTTTCTTATCAATCTCCCGGGCCAGGATTCTTTCGGCGAGATTTGAGGAAATTTCACCGATTTGCTGAGAGAGTTTCTTTCTGGCCTCAGTTTGTTGGGCGGCGAGTTCTTCCTGGGCGCGCTGAAGCAGGGCTTCAGCCTGGCCTTTGGCCTGAGTGAGAATCTTTTGTGATTCTTCAGAGGCCAGGCGCCGGCCNTGTTCAATTAAATCGGAGCGTTCTTTTCGGGCCTCGGCCATTTGTTTGGTGTATTCAGAGAGCGTGGCCTCGGCCTTCTGGCGTGCCTCTTTGGCAGAATCCAGGTTGCCCTTTATCCTGTGGGCNCGTTCATCCAGGAAGTCTGTAACCCGCTTCCACAGAAACCGCTGCAACAGCGCCACCAGGATGAGGAAGTTGAGGAGCACAAAAGGGGTGGTGGCATTGGGCCCAATGATACTCCCCCGCCCATAGACCTTAATCTCCCGTCCTTCCAGGTCATTTTCCACCAGGAGATTGTATTTGGCCTGGTCAATAAGTTCGCCCTTATAGATTTTGCCCCCGGTAACAGGCAGCGCTATTTCCTCGCCTGCTTCCAGATTCTTTCCCACCAGGTCTGGGGAAATTTCCCGCTTTCCCCAAAACCGCGCCACATTTATGAAAAAGATGATGAGAAAGACCACATAGAGATAGCAGAGCAGTCTCAGGACAGAGATATTTTTGGAGCCGAACCTCACTATAAATACCTCGGCAAAAAGATACTTTATTTTTCTCGTCAGAGTTTAGCCACGAAGATGAGAATGAGAGCAATGACCAGCGAATATATTCCCGTGGATTCGGAGACGGCCTGGCCGATGAGCATAGTGCGGGTGAGAAGGCCCGCCTGTTCCGGCCGTCTGGAAATGCCATCGCAGGCCCTACCGCCGATATATCCCTCGCCTATGGCCGGGCCGATGGCCCCGATGCCCATAGCCACCCCTGCGCCAAAAAGGGCTGCCGCCCTCACAATCGCCGGTGCCAATTCCTTTATCGCATTTGCATCCATATATTCCCCCTATCTAAATGGCAAATATCAAAATAAGACTTACCAGAAGCGCATAAACGGTGGTGCTTTGACTTACCGCCTGCCCGATAACCATAGTCAGAGTAACCCTGGAAGAGGCTTCCGGCTGACGGGCAATACCGGAGGCGGCATCAGCACTCACTATGCCCGCGCCCACCCCGGTGCCCAGCCCGGCAAAGCCGGTGGAAAGCCCGGCAGCCAGAAGGCCGAAGACCTTGGGCAAGGCAGCAGTGAACGAAATGAGCACCAGAAAAATCGCCACCAGAAGGGCAAAAATGCCGGAGGTCTCGGCGATGGCCTGGCCGATGAGCATATTCCTCAGGATATTACCACTTTCGGCCGGCTGACGATTCATACCCATAGCCGCATGGCCGGCGGTATAGCCTTCACCCAGTGCCGCGCCCACCGCCCCCAGGCCCATACAAAGCGCCGCCCCGCTGTATGCGGCCATCTTCACATAAAAAGGGTCCAGGGCTTCCACCGCTTTCACTCCTCCACTATGGCCACCGCAGTATAACTCATTGCCAGTATGGCAAAGACAAAGGCCTGCACCGTGCCTATGAATAACCCAAAAAAGCCGTTAATTAATATGGGAATGACCAGGAGAAAGGCCTGGATGGGACCTCCAAGCAGGCAATACCAGAACTTACTTGTTATGGCCAAAGAGCGCGCGCCCCAGAGTGCAATTATGAGTATCACCGCGCCGCCGAAGATATTGCCGAAAAGACGAAAGTGGATAGAGATGAGTTGGCCCAGCCGACCGAAAAGATTGATGGGTATCATAAGCGGGGCCAGAAAATAGGGCTGAGCGTAGCCCTTGAGATAGCCCCAGAGCCGTTTGATGCGCATCTCCGAGCCGTGCACTAAAAATAAAACCAGAATCACCAAGGCCAGTTCGGTATTATAATCGCTCGTGGGCGAGATAAATTTAGGGATAGGCAAGCCAAGGATGCGGAAGTGCGGGATGGGCAGGATGCCAATAATATTGGAAAGCCAGATGAACAGGAAAAGCGTGCCTATAACGGGCAAATATCTTCTGCCCCTTTCTTTCCCGAATGTCTGAGTCAGGATATTGTCAAAGAATTCCACGATGATTTCCACCAGGGCCTGAAGCCGTCCGGGAACCATCTTCAAGCGCCGGGTGGCCAGGTAAAAAATGATTATCAGGATAAATGAAACCACTAAGGACATAAAGATGGTGGCATAATTGAAATCCAGGCCCCAGACCCTGACCGGCAGTGGTGGTTTAATCTCCATATTTCGGCTCTCTCCCGCTCGCTCTATCTATAAATATGCCGACCACCATAACCGCATTCACCAAAAAAAGCCCCAGCACACAGGCTACCGCATTTATCAGCCCGCTTCTGGCAAGAGCGATAACCGCTATCCCCATAAGCCCGTATCTGAAAAAAAAGCGGCTCACGGCATATCTTTTTGCGCCGTCTTTGTCCATCCTGGCCAACTTCAAAAGTCCCCTGGCCCTCATCCTGAAAACCAGGATGCTTATGGCAAAGCCCATAAGAAGCCCCAGCAATATGCGCATCATATAACTGGGCCAGAAGGGTAGAAACAAGAAAGCCGCAAATAGAATCAAGGCGGCAACTTTCAGCGCCTTCTGTTGAGTCTGAGCGTAGAACTTTTCGAACTCGTCCATCTCAAATTCCGTTAAACTTTCGCTTTATTTCAGGACCTTAATGATAATCCTATAGGCCTGATATAGGCCGGCCAGAACGCCCAGGATGATAAAGCCCACCAGGAAAAGGGATGTGGGATAAAGATACTTATACGCCAGCCAGCCAAAAAGAACTCCTGCCAAAACCGAGCCCACCACCACCCAGCCAATGCCTAAAACCTGCAGGGTGCCAAAAATCCCCTGACGCTGATTTTTTCCTTCTTTCATAGATGAGCCGTAGGCGGGCTCGTCCCTGAGCCCGCTGCAAAGAAAGATCCCGGCTGGGTCCGGGACGACCCAGCCCTACGGCGGTGTTTGAGGGAGTTGAGCACCGTAGTCGGGGTCGTCCCTGACCCCGACAAATCTTGATAATACTTCGCTTGCCACGTTTTGTCAACACATATTTGTTAGCGATTTCACAATTCTAACCCTGCATCCCTGGCCGAGATATATTTTCCCTTTAGCGCTGAGGTTCTTAAAAAAGACTTGATAAAAAGGGCCTTCTATGATAAGATTTTTGTAAAATTAGACCTTAAGGGAGGCACAGATGAAAATACAAGGCACAACTATTCTTTCGGTAAGGCACAAGGGCAAGGTGGCCATAGGCGGAGATGGTCAGGTGACCATCGGCGAGACTGCGGTAAAGCATAAGTCCAGGAAGGTGCAGCGCCTGGCCGATTTCAAGGTGGTGGTGGGCTTTGCCGGTGCGGCTGCCGATGCCTTGAGCCTTATGGAGCGTTTTGAGGCCAAACTCAAAGATTTCCAGGGCAATATGCCCAAAGCCGCCACGGAACTGGCCAAAGAGTGGCGCACCGACCGCACGCTTCGCCGTCTGGAATCGCTTCTCGCCGTGGTGGATAAGGATGATTCCTTGCTCATAGCCGGCTCCGGCGAGGTGATACGGCCGGATGACGGCATAATCGGCCTGGGCTCAGGCGGCCAGTATGCCGTGGCCGCAGCCCGCGCCCTGGCAAAACACAGCAGCCTTTCCGCCAAAGAAATTGTTGAAGAGGCGCTCAGGATTACCTCAGAAATCTGCATATATACCAATGACCAGATAACAGTGGAGGAAGTATAGGTGGAAAATCTCACCCCCAAAAAGGTAGTTAAGGAACTGGACAAATATATCATCGGCCAGGATGAGGCCAAACGGGCCGTGGCTATTGCCATCAGAAATCGCTGGAGGCGCCTGCAACTGGGCCAGGATATGCGCGAGGAGGTGCTGCCCAAAAACATCATTATGATTGGCACCACCGGCGTGGGCAAGACCGAGATTGCCCGCCGGCTCGCCCAACTGGTAGATGCCCCGTTTATCAAGGTGGAGGCCTCCAAATATACCGAGGTGGGCTATCACGGCCGGGATGTGGAGAGTATGGTGCGCGACCTGGTGGATATATCGGTGGGAATGCGGCGCCAGCGGGCCTTAAGGGAGGTGGAGAAAAAGGCCGAGGCCAACGCCCAGGAGCGCCTCTTAGACCTGCTCATCCCCCCGTGGAAAATCCCCCGGGAAGCGAGCACTACGGCGAGACCCGCGAGAAATTCAGAAAGAAACTGGAGGCCGGGGAACTGGAGGAACGCGCCGTGGAACTGGTGGTGGAGGAAAAGATAGTGCCGGTGCAGGTCTTCGGCGGTTTGGGTCTGGAGCAGATGGATGTGGATTTTCAGCAGATAATGGAAAAGATACTCCCCACCCGCAGCCACGAACGCAAACTCAAAGTCAAGGATGCCCGGCGCATCATCACCCAGCAGGAGGCCGAGCACCTCATTGATAAGGACAAGATTACCCGCGATGCGGTGCACGATGCGGAGAATTCCGGGATAATCTTCCTGGACGAACTGGATAAAATCGCCTCGCGCGGCTCCGAGCACGGCCCGGATGTCTCCCGCCAGGGGGTGCAGCGGGATTTGCTGCCCATCGTGGAAGGCTCCACCGTGCCCACGCGCTACGGCCTTGTGCGCACCGACCATATCCTGTTCATCGGCGCCGGGGCCTTTCATATGACCAGCCCCGCCGATTTAATCCCGGAGATTCAGGGACGCTTCCCCATTCGTGTGGAACTGGACGATTTGGGCAAAGATGAGTTTGTGCGCATCCTCACCGAGCCCAAAAACGCCCTCAGCAAACAGTATCAGGCCCT
>LIZR01000070.1 GCA_001302825.1 Planctomycetes bacterium DG_23
CGGGGCGGCACTTGTGGCCGCCTTAATTTCCCTGGTAATTCTTATGGGGTTGGTCATGGGGTTGATGGCAATGAGCATCTCCCAGGCTAAGGTTTCTGAGGCCGGTTATCAACTGGACCGCACACTATATATTGCCGAGGCCGGGGTGGATGCGGCCGCTTTCAATCTCCTTGTGGCCCAGGACGGCATCTTGGAGGAAGATTTCGGCGGCGGCTATTACATTGTGAATTCTTATAATCTCCTGGAAAACAACGGCTTGGACGATGACGGCGATGGTGAGATAGATGAGGCCTCTGAAACGAACGCAGAAGGAAATTTGATTTTCCGTGTCGTTTCAGTAGGGCACCTCAACGAGTATGAACAGGCCATAGAGGTGGATGTCAAGGTTTTTCTTGGTGCCGGGTGGGATTACGCCGCTTTGGTGAGGCACGAGATTAATATGGGCGGTAATTGCCAGACCAATAGTTACAATTCAAGCCAGGTGGATTATCCCGAGGAGCAACTCTTAGGTAACGGTGATGTAGGCACTATTTCTACAGGCCTTGGGATTGTTGATGTTTCAGGAAGTGCCACCATAAACGGAGATGCTCGTTGTGGTTTTGGAGGCAATCCACCGAGTGATATAAATGTGACTGGCTCGGCCGACATCACTGGCGAAGAAGAGGCTTTAGACACGGAAATAGAAATTCCCTCGGTGGAGGTGCCGGACTTGGATTACGATGAGGTAGGGAATATAATTCTGACAGGTCATCAAGCAAGGACCCTGGAGCCTGGCAATTATTATGTCCCTGCCCTTGATTTAAGTGCCTCTTCCGAACTCAATCTGGGTGTGGGATATGAGGGCGAGATTAATATCCTTGTAGATGATTTCACCGTAAGAGGAAGTGCGCAAATAAACATTCCCGGCAATATCTATGTTAGTATGTATGTTACCAATTCTCTCTGGATAACCGCGAATGCCACGGAAATAAACGACCCTAACGCCACGGATATTCACTCCACCCCGAGCAACCTTACTATCTACGGCACGCCCACTTTATCGCAGGCAACTTTCACAGGCAATTCTAACATCTTCGCCATTATTTATGCCCCGGATACCGATATTACTATTATAGGCAACACAAGACTTATGGGTGCTATAGTCTCTTCCAGCCTATATGTGGGTCGGGGGAATGCCCGCTTCTATCTGGATGAGAGCATTGTCTTGGATATGATTGATGTGAGTCATCCCGTCGGTCTGCGCGGCGTATCCTGGCGCGAGATAGCCGTTCCATAGGTAAGACCTTCCTACACGGGTAATCAAGGCGAGGAAGTATCAGGTCAAGAAGCAGAGGTAATTGAGCCTGTGACCTACCATCTTTGTTCCCGCTCCGGCTTGATTTTTTCTTCCTTGTCAAGACGATTTTTCCTGGATTTACGGGCGCTATCTTCAACATCGTCCCCGGGGTTCACTTGATAGTTGAGCAAATTCTGTACTAAAAAGAAGAAAAAAATTGTTTTTTTTGCTTGACAACGGGTTATTTTGTTCTATAATTGTATTAGAAAAAAGTTATATTAAAAATCCCCGATAAAGGCAGACCTGTCGGGAGACAGGGGCGCAAAGCCGAGGGCCCGAAAAAGGGGCTGCTCGGCTGCCGAAGGGATAGGTAAAGGAAAACCCGCTCTCGACTGGGAGCGGGTTTTTTTATTACGGGTAGGAGAATGTCCTCAAAAACGAGCTTAAAATTGGGCCAGCGGGGTTGGAGTCTTGTGGAAGTGATGGTGGCCGTGGCCGTTTTGGCTATCGGGCTTTTGGCTCTTTTGGGCAGTATGGCCTATGCGGTGAGACTAAGTAGGGTCACCAGAGAAATTAATGCTGCCAATTTTACATTGGTCTCGGTGATGGAGGATATCGCCGGCACCCCTTATGATGATATTGAGGAAGAGTTTCCTAACGGACAGGAAGTGACAGAGATAGGCGGCATTGAGATAACTGGAAGTGATTATTACAAACTGCAAGACCAGGTCGTAATAGTAAATCACCGGCAAATGGAAGAAGGAATTCTGGAAGTGAGGGCAACTATTACCTGGCGAACCGGAACGGGGCGGGACCAAAGTATGAGTCTGACTACAGTTAGAACCAGGTGAGTGATGAACAAGTCGCGTAGAAACAATCAGGGATACTCAATAGTGGAGATGACCGTAAGTATGGCCATTCTGGTCATAGTTTTGGCCGGTGTGTTTGGTGCCTTAAATGCTTCCAGAAGCATCTTCCAGACCGGCGTCACCCTTTCCTCGCTTCAAGACCAGGCCCGTAAGGCCCTGGACCAGATATCCCGGGAAGTGCGTCAATCGGGCACAGTTATGAACGACCCCTATAGTCCTTATCCCTATCTTTTCGTGGATGGCAATGCTGAGGGCTATTATGCTCATCATTGGCATCCGCCTGCGGTCTCTCACGCCTCACCCGGCGACCCGGATTACGGGCCCAATCGCGAAATAGTTTTTAGAATGGCCCAGGATATGGACGACGACGGTCTTTTAACTAGCGCCACCACCGGAGAAATAGAATGGGGCCCGGCCCAAATTTCCTATGTGGTAATTACGGCAGACGACGGCGTGAACGAACTGCAAAGGCGCATCAATGGGTATTCACCCGTTACCGTGGTGCGCTATGTGGAAAGGATAGTCTTTGACGATTATCATACAGACCCCGGGCTCACCAAGAATCAAATATCCATCGTCATCCATATGCGCAAAACTGTAAGACCCGGCCGGGTTCTGAGAGCCTATTTGTCAACTACCGTCAATATGCGTAATAGTTGGGAGGAACAATAATGATTAACCATAGACTAAAAGGAGGCCCTACCGAAGGGGCTGCACTGATAACGGCGCTTCTGGTCGTACTAATTATGGTGGCCCTCTCCGTGGCTATGATAACCGTGATTACCAGCGAAAGTCGGCTGGCCTACGCCAATCAGGCCAGAATTGAAGCCACCTATCTGGCCGAAGGAATGGTCAAAATCGGGGAGCGGAATATAAAAGTGGCTCTGGCCAACTACCGCCCTGTGCCCGAAGTTGTGGAGGCCACCCTCTGGAACCGTCCACTCTCCTGCAACATTCGCACCGTAGGCGACCAGCGTGTTGAGGTTACCTCAGACGGCCTCAACAGCATCGTCCAGCCTTACGAGATTTCCTCCAAGGTTACTGAAAGAAGGGTTCCGGTAACGGTTAGCCTTATCGGTGACATTTCCATCATCCCGGTTTTCCAGTATGTGGTTTACTATAACGAGGTGCTGGAAGTGCTGCCCGGGCCGAATATGAGGCTTACCGGCAGGATACACAGCAATAAAGACATCTATTTTGGCGCAGAAGACTCCAGCATATTGACTCTGGACAGCAACTATGTGCGTTCAGCAGGAAAGATTTATATGCGGCGACTTAATGAAGACCGCTTAATGACCGGCTCGGTGGATATAAGCGTCAGAGGAAGCGATTTCTACGAACTTATGCTGACCAAATACCAACTTGAGCCTGTTCCGTCAATTAGCGGGATGGATAGCTCCTTTGCCGGCTTTGATGCAAACGAAGATGGTGATTATGAAGACCCCGGCGATTTGATGCCCTGGGGGCCGCTGTCCCTTGAGCGCTGGAACGGGTCCGTGGTTACCGATGTCCACGGTCAGAAGGAAGTGGCCGTACCCCAAGTGCCCACCATTAAGCGCTTCGTTTTCCAAATGGGTGGAGATTATATCTATGACGCCGGAAGCCGTGAGTATATCCAAGTGAGCCCGGGAGCCGGTGACTATGCAAAGGGTTTCTATCACAGCGTAGCCGGCCTGGTAATCATTGATGACAAGGCCTATACCAACGATGGAACGGAAATCACCGACTGGCCGGACCTGAATGAGGATGGAAATCCGGACAATCCCATCAGTGAAGAGAAATTGTTTGACGGCCGGGAGGAGACCAGGGTGACGGTTACCGAGATAAATATGGAAATTCTCAACGCGTCGGGTTATTTTCCTGACAATGGTTTACTCTATGCGGCCCGTACCGATTCCTCGCCCTCCGACCCTAATGGCATCCGGGTGGTGAATGGCTCCGAACTGGCCGGGGCCCTCACCGTTGTTTCAGAAAACCCCATCTATCTGTGGGGCGACTATAATACCGTAAACAAACAGCCGGCCTCGTTCATCAGCGACGCCTGGAATATCCTCTCCAATAGTTGGAATGACACCAAAACAAATAACTCTTTACCCACAGCCGGCGATACCACTATCAATGCTTGCACCATTACCGGCGTGGTGCCTACCGTCCCGGGCAGCCGCTACAGCGGTGGCTTTGAGAATTTCCCTCGCTTTCACGAGAATTGGGATAACAAAGTCTGCCGTCTGCGCGGTTCCTTCGCCAACTTCTGGGAAAGTGAATTCGCCCAGGGGCAGTGGATCTACGGCAGCGACAATTATACCGCACCTATCCGTGACTGGGATTTTGACAGCGACCTTCTGGACATAAATAATCTGCCACCTTATACCCCGAGAACGGTGAGAATCATAAAGCGGGTATGGTCTGAGCGATAATACTCGCAGCCTCGTGCTTCGCATCCTGAGGATGCTCAGCATCCGAAGCGCCCTTTTCTTCTCTCAATTGCTCTCGGTTCCTGTCACCACTTTTTTCCAAAAACTCTATTGCTTTTGTGCTTTGGGGCTGCTATCATTTCTTCAGAAATTTATCTGGAATGGAATATCCACTATCGTTTTTGCTCTTTTGAGAGGAGCGGGGTATGAGGCTGAAAAATAGCGTAGGTATCTGGGCCTTCGGCACCACTCCCACTCGCTTTTTGCCTTCCGGCTATCACGCGGAGGTGGCCGAAGAGACGATGGAGGAAAGGACCAAGCGGGTGGTGGAGGGGGTGGGAGACCTGGTGGATGGCTTTGAATATCATTATCCCGGCGAACTTAACGAGGAAAATCGTCCCGCCGTTCAGAAGGCCCTGGGTACGAAAGACATCTATGCCCTGGCCTTGGGAACCTTCTCCGACCCCAGATTCGGCAAAGGCTCTTTTGTAAACCCCGACCCCAAACTGCGCAAAGAGGCAATAGAAATCACCAAGAAGGGGCTGAACCTGGCCGCGGACATAGGCTGCAAGTTCATCATCTGGCCCGGAGGCGAAGGTTATAATTATCCTTTTCAGGTCAATTATGGCCAGACCTGGAAGTGGTTCATCACCGGCCTCGCGGAGGCTATAGATTATGCCAATTCCGTGGGCGTTCCCGTGCTCCTGGAACACAAAAATTCTGAACCGGCTATGAAGATTTTGATGTGCAATTTGGGTATGGCTATGTATACCATACGCAAGATAGCCGAGCAGGGCGTGGATGTCACCAATGTGAAACTCAATATGGACTGGCAGCACTGCATAATGAATGGCGAGACCCTGGCGGAATACGCCTCTATCCTCGCTTCGGAAAATCTCCTGGGCCATATGCACGCCAACTCCGGCTGGGGCACCTTTGATGATGACAATATGGTTGGTGCCTCTTTCTTTATGCAGACCCTGGCCCTGGCCGAGGAATTGCAGCGCCTCGGTTATGGCAAAGAAGGCGAGAGAATGGGCTACGACCTCTTTCCCTATACAGAAGACCCCATTGAGGCCGTTAAACGCAGTGTCCTGCAATGGGAATTTTTCTGGTACACCGCCCGCAAGATAGATGATTCCACTTTGGATGAGGCCCTGGCCAAAAAGGACGCTGTGGCTGCCTACGGAATTGTCTATGAGGCCCTGGGCCTTGACGATGATTTTGTAGACCTGGTGAAACTCAAATATTCCCGCTGAGCCCCTGGCGCTCACCATCAGGCCATTGACTGTATGGCTAAGGCACTCTCAGCAAAACCGGTGAAACTCTTTGTAGGTATGCTCACTGGTTTTCCGGACCTAATCGATGAGACAAAAGATATCCTCATTTCAAACTTCGGTTCCATAGACCTGGAAAGCGACCGATTCAAATTTGATTTCACCGATTATTATGAGAAAGAGATGGGGCCGGGACTGGTGCGCAAGTTCTTTTCTTTCACTCCTTTAATATCTCCGGAAGACTTAGCCGGGATTAAACTGAAAACCAACGAGATTGAAGAAGATTTTGCCCGCAGGAACGAGACGCAGGTAGCCCGCCCTATAAATCTCGACCCCGGCTATCTAACCTCGGCCAAAGTGGTTCTGGCCACGGCCAAGGACTATTCCCATCGCATCTATCTGAAGGAAGGCATATATGCCGAAGCCACGCTTCGCTATTTCCAGGGAGCCTACCAGCCCTGGTCCTGGACTTATCCTGATTATAAAACCCCCGAATACTTGCGTTTTTTCCACCGCCTGCGCAAGATTTACCTTGCCCAAATCGCCCATTCCGGGTAAAATATTGAGAAACGCATATTGATCACCTATTGGTAAAAAAAATGTATCTGCCTCAGATTGACATAAAGATAGATGATTTCACTCCTGGCACCGGGGTTTATTTTTTGACCCACTTTCACGGTGACCATATTCGGGGCCTCAAGACCTACTGGCGCAGCAATCTTTATGGGGAGGGCCTTATTTATACCTCAAGGGTAACGGCGCGGCTTCTTTTGCATCTTGTGAAAGTGCGTCCGGAATTTATTAGGCCTGTTGAGCCGGGCCAGACGCTCAGCATAGAAAGCGGAGGAAATAAGGTTGACGTTAAGGCCTTTGACGCTAATCACTGCCCCGGCGCGCTTATGCTTCTTTTTCAAAGTGAAGGGAAAAAGATTTTTTATACCGGCGATTTTCGCCTCTCCCACGAGATGCGCAAGAGGCTGGCACAGTATGCGCCTCTTGATTGGCTCTATATAGATTCTACCTACACCCATCCCCGCTACAGGTTCCCGCCGCAGGAAGATGCCCTGACCCAGATAATTGAGATGGTAGAGCGCAATCTCCACCGGGAGATATTCTTCGGCGTCTATACCATCGGCAAGAATAAAGTCATTGAGGCCGTTTATGAAAGGTTCGGCAGGCCCATCTATATGCCCCGGGATAAACGCCGCATTTACGAGACCATCGGTGCCTCTCATATGGTAACTTCCGAGAAGGAAGCGACCAATTTCCGCGCTTATTCCCTGGGCTATTTCAATCGCTACTTCCCTATGTCACGCCAGCGGGACTTTTTAGTCATTATCCCCACCGGCTGGGCCGTGGATTACAAAAATACCAGAGAAGGTTTTTTCTATGTCCCTTATTCCGAGCACTCCGACTATTGGGAACGCAAGGAATTTATCGAATTGTTGCAGCCTCGAGAGATAATTGAAATTTAATATGTCCAAGCGCAAAAAGCCCAAACCGCCTAAAATAAGAAGTCCGGTGCCTCCGCCTTCTTTTCCTATGGGCAAGTCTGGCTATGACCGCAAGCAAGAAAAGGAGCGTCTCAAAAAAGAAATGGAGGAGTATGAGGAAGAGAAGGAGCAAAAGGGGGAAGAAAAGCGCGAAGGAGAGTAAACCCGGATAGGCAACCTGCGAGAGCCCCTCGAGTTTTTGTCTTGCTATCTTCGTTGGTGGAGGTAAGGGTTTCCGTTTAACCGGGAGGTCGTTATGGCCAAAGGCGATACTTTTCCGGCAGAAATGGTTGGATATGTAGATGAGGAGACCGGCCGTAGGGTGACGCAACTAACCTCAAGCCCTTCCCACGACCATCACTTCTATTTCACCAGCACCTCTTTTCACCCGGATGGCGAGCATTTGTTTTTCTCTTCTCGGCGCACGGGTAAATTCAACATATTCAGCATGAATCTAAAAAGTGGCCGGATGCGCCAGATTACGGAATGTGAGAAAATCAGTTCTCTCGCCGCCTGTCTCGACCCGCGCGGCCACGAGGTTTACTATTGGGACGGCCCCGACCTTAAAGCCTCTGATATTGAGGCCCTTGAAGAGCGCCATCTCTATACTGTGCCCCAGGGCTTTCGTGGGGGGCTCCTTTCAATTCCTGACGATGGAAGCCGCCTGGTCTTTCCCGCCACTCCCATTTTGGAACTCAAAACGCAAACCGAGAAAATCTATTCCGGGATGCAGGAGATGTTCGAGCGCTGCGACCGGACCGACATAGTCGTCGTTCCCACAGATGGTTCCGCCTCCTGGGTTGCCTACCGGGAGAACTGCTGGGCGAGCCATGTCAATGTTTGTCCCACCGACCCGGACCTCATCCTATACTGCCACGAGGGCTCGTGGACTATGGTCCAGCAGCGTATGTGGTTAGTGCGTTCAGATGGCTCCGGCAGGCGGCCCCTGCGACCTCAAGAGCCCCAGAACGCTCTGGGCCACGAATACTGGCATAGGGACGGCCAGACCGTGGGATATCACGGGCACTTAAAGGAGGGAAGAACCGACCCCATCTTCGGGCTCATAAATAAGGACGGGTCCCATTGCCGAGAATACCACACCCAGCGGTCCACTGGACACTCTCAGTCGTCGGCGGATGGAAAGATGCATACCTGCGATGGGGCCGGCCTTATTTGCCTGATTGAGCCGGAGGACGGAACCGCGAGCTTCACACCCCTGGCCCGGCACGACACCTCCGGAGAGATGCAAATAGGCCACGCTCACCCCATTTTCTCGCCCGACGGCAAATTCGTCCTTTTCACCTCGGACAAAAGTGGCGTGTGTAATGTGTATATGGTGGAGGTCTAATAAAAAAGCAAGGCAGCGAGACAGTCAGACAGCCAGACAGCGAGGCCGCCAGGCTGAAAGGCTGTCTGGCTGTAAGGCGAAAGTGAGATATGTCTCTAAAAGTCCAAGGCCCTATGTCGGTAGCAGCGCAGGATTTTCCCGCTCTTCTTGACCTGTTGGATTCAGTCTTCTGCGGCTCACGAACAGGCGAGAGCGAGCGCAAATTCCCCCATATCCTCAAAAGAGAGAATCTGCAGAATCTTTGCATCATAAAGGAAAAAGGAGAGGTGGTTAGCCATATCGGCCTTCTATACCGGCGGATGAGGCTGGGGCCAGAAGAGATTCCTCTGGCCATAATCTCCCTTATGGCCACACGCCCGGATTTTCGCCGCCAGGGCTACGCCACTTCGCTACTCAAATTTGCCATAGAGAAGATGAAACAAGATGGCATAGTACTTGCTGTGCTCTGGGCCGGCATTCCAGATTTTTATAGAAGATCGGGCTGGGAAAGTGCCGGGATAATCTCGCGCGTATCCCTTTATGATTCAAGAGGTCTTGAGTGCAATGCTGCCATCACGCCCTATGAGGGAGATGTGAAGGAGATAATGGCCCTCAAGCCCCCGGAGGTAAATGACATAATAAGGGACGATAAAGAGACCGCGGAACTCCTGGAGATGAATGAGGGGCGTGTGCTTCTGGCCCGGGAAAAGCAAAAGGCCATAGCCTATTTCGTGTATGATATTTTTCGCAGCGAGGATGGTCTGGTAATTGAAGTCAAGGAGTCAGACGGCTATCTTAGAGGCGTAGAATCCCTGGTTCGGCATGTTTTCTGGGAACATAGTCCTGAGCGGATGGATTTCTTTTTGCCTCAGAGACAGGTACTCAGCCGCTATTTTCTCCAGAAGGGCGTGCAGTTGGAGCGGATGAGCGCGGACTTGGGTCTCTGGCGCTTCATAAACAAGGCGTCCTTTCTAAGTAAGGTCAAAGAAGCCCGGGGCGTGAGTGAATTGGATGTGGATCTGGAAAGCCTCCATCTGGAAGAAAACGA
>LIZR01000071.1 GCA_001302825.1 Planctomycetes bacterium DG_23
AAGGCCCTTTTCACCTGGCGGCGTAAGACCATTAAGTCTTCTTTGCTTCGGGCACTACCCCACCTACGAGCGGCAGAAAAAGGCAAAGCCGAAGCGCTTAGACTCCTGAAGTCTGCTGACATAGACCCCAAACTAAGGCCTGAGGATTTAAGCCTTGACCAATTCATCCGCCTCTCAAATCTACTCACTCAAGCCTGCCTGCCGCCAGGCGGGCAGGCAGGGTTCATCCTGAAGGATTCACCCTGAAGGGAGACTTGAATGAATGAGAAGCGCCTTAATACTTTGAGAAGGAGGCTGCGGGAAAGAAACCTGGAGGGGCTACTGGTAAAGGGAGAGGCAAATATATATTACTTGTGCGGGTTTTCCGGCGTGGACAGTCTCCTCCTGGTGACCCCGGATGAACTTTTCCTAATAACCGATTTTCGCTATGTGGAAGAGGCAAAACACGAGGCGCCGGGGGTAGAGATAGTCAGGCGCCGCGGCACACTTATAACAGCGGCGGCCACCAAGGCAAGGAGGCTGAGGTTCAAGAAAATAGCCTTTGAGGCCCACTTTTTTACCTATAGCGATTTCCAAGCCCTGACAGCAAAAGAGAAACGGCGCTTTGTGCCGGTTACCGGCCTGGTGGAGGGATTGCGGGAGCAAAAAGACGCCGAAGAAATAAAAATGATTAAGCGTTCCTCAAGAATTGCTCAAGCAGCATTTATGCGCCTTAAGCAAATCATAGAACCAGGCGCCACGGAAAAGGAGATTGCCGATGAACTGGAAATGCTCCTTAGGCGTGAAGGGGCAAGCGAAAGCGCTTTCCCCATTATAGTGGCTGCGGGCAAAAGAGCCTCCCTTCCTCACGCCCGACCGGGCGAGCATCGCATCGGTGAAAATGAGGCCGTGCTCATAGATTGGGGAGCAAAATTTAATTTTTATAATAGCGACTTGACACGCATAGTCTTTATGGGTAAAATTTCCCCCAAAATGCGCGGGGTATATGAGACCGTGCTTGAGGCCCAGCATCGGGCCATCAAGGCCATAAGGCCCGGGGTGGAGATGAAAGAGGTTGACCGGGCGGCGCGAGAGCATATCGCCTCTTGCGGCCTGGGCAAGCGATTTGGCCACGGGCTGGGGCACGGGGTAGGGCTGCAGGTTCACGAAGCCCCGGCCATAGGTCCTAAGGTCAAGGGTCGTTTGAGGGTGGGGATGGTCTTCACCGTGGAGCCGGCTGTCTACATCCCCAACTGGGGCGGCGTGCGTATAGAGGATATGGTTCGGGTAACTCGCAGCGGATGCGAGGTATTAAGCAGGCTCCCCAAAGGTCTGGGAGATATTTGATTTCAGGCGGAAAAGATGATTAGCACAAATGATTTGCGCCCCGGGATCACCATTATGCACCGGGGGGATATTCACCAGGTGGTGGAGTTTCAGCATGTGAAGCCAGGCAAGGGCGGGGCCTTTGTGCGCACCAAACTGAAGAATCTGGAAACCGGCGCCACCGTAGAGCACACCTATAAGGGCGAACAAAAGGTGGAACAGGTCATCCTCACGGACAGAAAAATGGAATATCTCTATCGCCAGGGTGATACATATTATTTTATGGACCTGGATACCTACGAGCAAGTGCCTCTTTCTGCCGGGCGTCTGGGCGCGGGGCGTGATTTTCTAAAAGAAAATACTCAGGTCACCTGGCGGATGGCCGGGGAAAAGATAGTGGAGATTGTCTTACCGGATTTTGTAGAACTTGAGGTGGCCGATACGGAGCCGGGCTTGCGCGGAGATACGGTTTCCGGAAGTTCCAAACCGGCTCGGCTGGAGACCGGCCTTGAAGTAAATGTTCCTCTTTTTATTCAAAAAGGCGATGTGGTAAAATTGGATACGCGAAGCGGTGAGTATGTAGAGCGGGTACGAAGTGCTTAGAGTTCATATAGCGAAGGCCGGATGTCTGCCGGCCGCTACGGGCGGCCCGTATGGGCCGGGGGTTGGCGATGGAACTGGAAGATGTAAGGGCCCTGGTAAAAGAATTGATTTCCCTGATGCAGGCCAATAAACTGTCTGAGATTTCCCTGGAACTGGAGGGGCTGAAAATAGGCTTGCGCAAGGGCGAAGGTGGCAAAGTTGAGGTCGAGCGGCATAATATGAAATTGGAGGGCGCTTCCCGACCTGGCGCACCCTACGCGGGCTCTGTGGCGTCTGAGGGCCTTGAGCAGAAGGCCCCGGCGCAAGAAATTGCTCCTTCCGGCGAGGAAAAGTATCTTAACATCGTTTCCCCTATGGTGGGCACCTTCTATGGCGCTCCGGCTCCGGATGCCGACCCCTTCGTGGAAGAAGGCGATGAGGTAGACGAGGAAACCGTAGTCTGCATCATTGAGGCTATGAAAGTGATGAACGAGATTCGCGCCGAAGTCTCGGGGAGAATTGTGCAGTCGCTGGTGTCTAACGGCGAGGCTGTGGAGTTCGGACAGCCCCTTTTCTTGGTGGAGCCGAGGCCAGGATAATTTATCTTGGAAGGCTAAGGCAAGAGGGCCTCCCAGAAAAGAGGTAAGGTTTTTATGTTCTTCCGTATGCTCATAGCCAATCGAGGTGAGATTGCGCTACGCATTATCCGGGCCTGCAAGGAACTCGGGGTGGAGACGGTGGTGGTCTATTCCGAGGCTGACCGCGATGCACTTTATCTCAAGCAGGCTGACGAGGCCATATGCATAGGGCCGGGGCCTTCTACTGAGAGTTATCTCAACATTGCCCGCATCATATCCGCCGCCGAGGTGGCCGATGTTGAGGCCATTCATCCGGGCTATGGCTTTCTGGCGGAAAATGCTCATTTCGCTGAAGTTTGCCAGTCCTGTCAGATAAAATTCATCGGCCCCAGCCCCGAGGCTATGCAACTCGTCGGCGATAAGGCCGCTGCCAGAAACCTGGCCGTAGATAACAAAATCCCGGTTATACCCGGAAGCCCCTCCACCGTGGAAAATCAGGACGAGGCTCTTAAGATTGCCCACGAAATTGGCTATCCGGTGATAATCAAGGCTGCGGCCGGAGGTGGGGGCCGGGGGATGCGCATCGCCCACAACGATATTAGTCTGGTGAAATCCTTAATTGCCGCCCAGAACGAGGCCGAGGCGGCCTTCAAAATTTCCAATGTCTATATTGAGAAGTATATAGAGGAGCCCAGACACATAGAGATTCAAATTCTGGCCGATGAGTATGGGAATATAGTGCATCTGGGGGAAAGAGATTGCAGCCTGCAGAGGAGGCATCAGAAGATAATGGAAGAGGCCCCTTCGCCGGCGGTGAAGAACGAGTTGCGGGAGGAGATGGGCCGGGCGGCGGTGAGGTTGGCCCGCGCCGCGGGATACAGCAATGCCGGAACCGTGGAATTCCTGGTAGATAAACAGGGCAAATTCTTTTTTCTGGAAATGAATGCCAGAATTCAGGTGGAGCATCCTTTGACGGAGATGATAACCGGGATGGATTTGGTGAAAGAGCAGTTACGCATTGCCTCCGGAGAACCCTTGCGGCTTCGCCAGCGGCATATCTCGTTTCAGGGGGCGGCTATCGAATGCCGCATAAATGCCGAAGACCCGGATAACGATTTCAAGCCCTGGCCCGGGGTCGTTACTATGTATAATGCGCCGGGTGGGCCCGGGGTGCGCGTGGATACTCACATCTATTCCGGGTATCGCATCTCCCAATTCTACGATTCGCTTATCGCCAAAGTGATAATTCATCGTAACACGCGGTCGGAGGCACTTGTAGGTATGCGCCGGGCGCTGGAAGAGATGGTGATAGAAGGGGTTAAGACCATCATTCCTCTGCACCAGAGGATACTCAGACACCCGCGGTTCTTGCGGGGGGAGGTAGATACGGCCTTTATCGAGAACGAACTCATAAAGTAGACGGGGTTTATGGCGGAAAGTTTGATTACGCGGAGAGAAGGGAGGCAGACGATGCGTAAATTATCAAAAGCGCTGACGGGGCTTAATTGGGTCATAGTGGTTGCCGACGGCACATTTATCCTCGTCTGGTTTTTGTGGCCGAGAATTGGGGAGTTGTTCCTTCAGACCTGGGAGGAGAATTGGCAGTTCAAGTCAATTAGTGCCCTGGTGGCCCTTGCGGTGGTGGCGCTCAATATCATCTGGCTTGACCGAAAAATTACCAAGCGAAAATACGCTACTCACATACCTTTCGCAAACCCCAAAGGAGAGGTGGCGGTATCGGTGGGCGCCCTGGAAGATACTCTGCGCAAAGCCGGCCTCAGTGTGGGCGAGGTGCGGGATATGAAGGTAAGTGTTATAGCGGAAGAGCGCCCGGAAGTGCCTATAAGGGTGGTAGGTGTGCTCGTCTTGGAAGAAGGCCGCGACGTCCCCCAGGTAACGGCAATGGTTCAAGATGCCTTGAGCAGACGCTTTCGGGAAGTGGTGGCCCAGGAGGGCGAGGTTCATTACGAAATTCGGGTGCAGAAGTTCCGTGGCGCCAAGGGCGAAGCGGAGGAGGAAGAGGAGGTGTTTCGCGGGCCACAGTATCCTGTGGAGCAGTAGTTTTGTGACCGGTCTCTGGGAATCTGGTCATTCAAATCACGGACGGAAATGGGGGGCTTTATGGGGAGCATAGGGATACTTACCGGTGGTGGGGATTGCCCGGGGCTTAATGCTGTCATCCGGGCCATAGTTAAAAAAGCGGAAGATGCCGGGAAAAGTTGTGTGGGCATTCTGGAAGGCTGGCGGGGTATGATTGAAGGGGAGACGATGCCTTTGGATACGGCCTCCACCGGTGATATGGTGGCCTCAGGCGGAACCATCCTGGGCACCTCTCGCACAAATCCTTTTAAGCGAGAAGGCGCAGTTGAGGCCATAAAGGAGAATTTCTCCAAATTGGACTTGGAGGTTCTCATCGCCATAGGCGGTGATGATACCCTGGGTGTCGCGGCCCGGCTCTTTGAAGAAGAGGCTCTCCCCACGGTGGGCGTGCCCAAGACCATAGATAACGACCTTCCCGGCACCGATTTCACCTTCGGCTTTGATACTGCGGTGAATATTGCTACCGAGGCGGTGGATAGAATCCATACCACGGCCAAATCACATCGCCGCTGCATTGTGGTGGAGACCATGGGCCGGCATGTGGGCTGGATAGCGGCATATACTGGAGTGGCTTCGGGAGCCGATGTGGTTTTGGTGCCGGAAAAGCCCATAGATGTGGATAAAGTGGCCGAGATTCTCAAGCGAAATCGCTCTCGCGGCAAAGAGTATAATGTGGTGGTGGTTTCGGAAGGCGCGCAGTTTCAACCGGGAGATTATGTGAGCAAGGCCGGCGAGGTGGATGAATTTGGCAATGTGCGTTTAGGCGGCGTAGGCGTGGTGCTTGCGGATTTGATTGAGGATAAGACCGGCTACGAGACGCGCACCGTCGTCCTGGGCCATATCCAGCGCGGAGGCGCTCCTTCCACCTTCGACCGTATTCTCGCCACTCGCTTCGGCTTGAAGGCCGCAGAACTTGCCTTGGAGCGAGATTATGGCAAGATGGTGGCTCTCAGGGGAAACCGCATAGATGTCGTGCCCATAAAGGAATGCCTGACCGGGGTCAAGGCCCTTGACGATGAATTCGTGGCCTTAACCGAAGCTTTTTCGTAAATAGCGAATCAGCCCGGCAGCCCGGCTGCTTGGCTGGTCTAATCTATCACGCCTTTGGTTGAAGGGATTTCGCCCGCTCCAGGCTCAAGGCGGGTGGCCTGCTTCAGGGCCTTGGCCAAGGCCTTGAATATAGCCTCGGCGATGTGATGTGCGTCCTTCCCATAAGGCACATTTATATGCAGGGTCAAGGCCGCGTTGGTTGCAAAAGCTCGCAAGAATTCTTCCAAAAGCGTGGTATCAAAAGTGCCGATTTTCTCTGCGGGAAATGGAACATTAAAGACGAGAAGCGCCCGGCCGCTCAAATCTATGGCTACCTGAGCCAGCGCCTCATCCATAGGGCAAGAGGCCCAGCCAAATCTCGCCGCACCGCGCACATCCCCTAACGCTTTTTTTAGCGCCCGACCCAAGCAAATCCCCACATCTTCCACCAGGTGATGGTCGTCCACCTCCCGGTCGCCGGTGGCCTTAATCACCAGGTCAAAGGAAGAATGCTTGGCGAGAAGTTCCAGCATATGGTTCATAAAACCCACACCACAACTGCCCCGTAAATCTCCCCGGCCATCGAGGTCGAGCGCCAGGTCTACTTCGGTCTCTTTGGTCTTCCTTTGAACTTTGTTCTTCCTGTTTCCCATCGCTCCTCCAATCTCGCCTTAGGGTGGCTGGGTCTACTCGGCCTTGTAGGCTAAGTAGTCCACAGGGGGCGTCGGGTCTTGAAAGACCAGTTCCCAGCCTTCTGGTCCTTCGCTCAGTGGCTCAAGTCCTTCAATTTCATTATAAATGAAATGGGGCGCAAAGACAAAACTTTGTGTTCTATAGATTTCTTTGGTGATGAAGATGTAGACTATCCCCTCTTCATTCATAATCTCCTTGAGTTCGGCAAGACTCGAGCAGAAAGGTATATGCCTTTCAAAGCCGCTGGTGCCGCTGAGCCACTCTACCTGCCAGTCGTCATCTGGCCCTTTGAAATAGAGATTTCCGTTGATATTATCCTTCATCCAGGATGCAAGAACAAGGTAATCCTGAGAGACTTCAGCGGGCTTCAAGGGATTGGAAAAATCCGGGCCGCGGACCTTTGGCACAACTATGCTTGCGCTCAAAAGAATCAGGAGGACTGAGAACGACTGAAAGACTCCCAGAGCCCACACCTTTTTGACCTTCTTCTCCAAAAACCATCGGAAAAGCCCGCTGGCCGATAGCGCTATATAGGCATACATTATGGGGATTAATGGTAAGATGAATCTACTGGCACGAGTAAGATACCAGGAAAAGAAAAGGAAAAAGAAGATAATGGTGGTGCCTGTAGTTATTTTTCTATTTCGGGAACTGTCCTTTATATAAGCCACCAGGAAGAGTAAGAAGAAAAGTAAGGACAAGGGAATATAGTAAGGCTCAGACTCTGTTGGCCCTATGGTGTAAAGGAACACACGGCTTTCGGCCCCCATTCCCCGAGCCACCCTTTGTAGGATATCCCAGGGCGGATGGGATGTCAAGTAGGTGATGATGGTGGGGCTGTGACGGCCAGGAACCGAAGAATAGCGTTCTGCCACACTATCCGACCATAGATATACCGAGTGAAGGGCTTTATTATAAATGGGATTTTTATATAGCACAAGGTTTCTTGTGAGAAGCGGAGAAGAGACGATAACGAAGGCCAGAAAAAATAGCCAGAAGAATTTGTCCTTGCAAATTTTTAGCCTTCGGACCACCAGACCGGAAAAGATGAAACATATGGGCAGAAAAAGCCCGGTGCCCTTGGTGAGGTAAGCAAGGCCGGCAAATGCCCCTGCTGCGACCCAGGCCTTACCATCCTTAAAACCCCTGACCGTGAAATACCACCACGGGACGAAAAAGCAAATGAGCAGCGTCTCACAAGCCACACTGCTGGAATAATTCAGAAAAGCGGGATTGAGGACGAGTAGAAAAGTAGTGAGCATAGCCGTAAGAGGCCCGAAAGACCTTGCTATGACGAAAAAAGTTATAACTACTGCCGCGGCGCCGGCGAAAAGAGAAAATATCTTGGCCTGGGCGAAAAAACTCAGGGAGCGTTTGGCAAAGGTGCTCAAGAAGAGCATATACAAGGGATGTCTATTACTGTGCTGGTAGCGCCCGGAAAGGCAGGCCCCGGGAAAGCCAGCAATGCCACCTAAATTGCGTAGGGAGATAGCCCCATTGAGATAAGCAACCTCATCCCCATCCGCCATGCTATTCCGGTTTATCCAGGTCGTGGCTGAGATAAAGTAGGTGCCCAGGGCCGCGCTTAAGAAAATTATCGGCCAGGCCCAAACTGCTCGGCCAGGCTCGAACTCTAAAATCTCGCTCGTCCATCGTTCCACCCGGCCTATCCTTAACAGTCTCACCAAAAGATAAATCGCAAAACAAGCTATGCTCAGAATCGCCAATGAATATATGAGGGAGATAAACCCAATCAAAGACTTAGGAGAAAGATCAGCGGCTTCTCGCCTGGCTATGCCCCAGTTGGTCAAGAATTGCACTATAGCGCCCGAGGCTAAGGCCAAAAAAACCCCGAGCAGTAGTATGATTTTCTTCAAGTGCCTCTTCATACTTAAGTTTGCTTGGTTGAAAGCTTACTGCACGCAAGATAGCAAACTATTTTATTTAATTGAAATAAATTGCTCGCATTCTTTGTCAATCTTTTCTCACCGTGTAGACTATAAATTCGGTACGGCCGGTGGGGTCGCTATAAATCTTTTGCCAAAGAGGCGGCCCTTTGCGCTCGAAAATCCCCTTTTCTTCATCCCAGCCGAAATATTCCCCTAATGCTTTCTTTCGTTCTTTTATCACCTGAGGGGTAATTAAACAATAGTCCGCACCCCAGCGTAGGATGTAGATGTTGAGTTCATCGAAATTTTCCACGAGCGGGAAGAAAAGGTGCTCCCCGCGGATGTGTGAATGCCACTCAAACTGGAAATCTACATCCGGCCCTTTGAGATAGCGCTGCCCGGAGCCAATGTTCTCTTCCATCCACTTCCGAAGGGCCTTATATTCTGGAGGCAAAGTAGATGCTGTGAAAGGCCTCGCCCGATAGGCAGCGTAAATGCTCGGTATGAGAATAATAACCAGAGCAAACAAAAAGATCATAAGGCCGACTTGAACCGCCAATCTTTTTGCCCTTCTTTCTGCTGCCCTGGGAGAGCGAGGTAAAATAAGGCCAAAAGGCGCGCTAAGACCTGCTGCGCCATAGGCAAAGAGAATCGGCACTATGGGCAGGATGTAGCGGTCTGCCGGAGCAATATGAGCGAACCAGGCCAAAGGCAAAAATAAGATGACCACAGCAGTTAGCGTAAAACTCCGGCGAAATTTGTTATCATCTCCCATTATCCTGAGCCCGGCGAACAGGATAACCATAAGGCTCAAGACCATACCCCAAAGACCAATTTTCACTGCCCCCGAGGCCCGCAGCAACACGAAAGTCTCTGTGGCCAATCCCCGGTGCATCCTGGCCACCGCTTCGTTCGTGGAATGGCCTTGGAAATAAGAAATAAGATGGGGTGGATTTGTTCTATATTCGGGCCGATAGGAATCCTGCCAGTCATCCAGCCACATCGCCGTCTGGTTCTTATTATAAAGGGGATTTTTGAAAACCAGGCTATTACGCCAGAGAAGCGGAAAGGCCACTAAAAGAAACGCCGCCAAAACCCACCACAGGGCCTCTTCTTTGAAGACGCGCCATTTTTGCACAACAATTAGCGAAATGAGGATGGCCAGGAAGAGAAAAAGCCCCGAGGCTTTAGTGAGATAGGCAAGACCAGAGAATACTCCGGCCAGGGCCCAGTTGGGCTTCGGTTTGGTGCAAAAATGCCAGGTTAGAATAGCGAAAAGCACCAGGAGGGTTTCGCAGGCAACTTTCCCGCTCGCCTCATAAAAGGCTTGGTCCAAAGAGATGAAAATGGCAGCAAGAGCCCCGGCTATCACGCC
>LIZR01000072.1 GCA_001302825.1 Planctomycetes bacterium DG_23
AGGACCAGGATGTAAAGTGGATGGCGATTGGCCTCCAGATACTGTCCCGTAAATATATCGCGGACGAAGCCGCTTAGGCCGCCGTGCTCCTTTATCTCTATGGCCCTTGCCAGATAAGCCACTTCGTCACTCGTGGCCCGCTCATTTCTGGCGAAGTAGGTACTGGAGAGCGAAAGAAAAAGCACTGTAACCAGGATAAGAAGGAGGGCTTCAAGGCGCCGGGGACCTCGGTCTTTGCCCCAAACCGGTGCTACAGCAAGGCTTTTCACTATTCTCTTCGGGCGTTTAAGCACCATTTCCGGCAGAAGGGAAACGATTAAGATGACGCCCAGGGAAAGGAAATAGACTATCAGAAGGGCAAAGAAGGCGAGAGAATAACGCCCCAGAATCATTGGTCTTTGGCTCTCGTGGCCCAGGAGCCAGCCGCTGTATGAAAGTAAAAAAAGAAATGCCAGTACCAAAAAGATTCTCGTCTTGATCATACTCTCTTCCGGCGAAGAATTGCGCGAAGTTCTTTGAGAAAAGTTGCTATTTCCCGGTCCGTGCCTACGGTAATGCGAAGAGAGTTACGCAGTCGCGGCAGGTCCATATACCTTACCAGTATCTTTTTTCGCTTGAGGGTTTGATAAATCTTGCGGGCAGGAGGAAAGCCCCTCCTTCGTTCAAATCTTGCCAGGACGAAATTTGCTTTTGAAGGACAAACTTCCGCCCCCAAATCCAAAAGCGAACGAGACAGCCGCTCCCTGGTCTTTTGCACCCGCCCTACATTACGCCTCATATGCTTTAAGTCCGAGAGCGCCGCCACCGCGGCCTTTATGCTCAACCTATCCACATTATATGAATCCTTCACCTTGAGCATTCCGGAGATGAGCGCTTTGTCGCCCGCGGCAAAGCCGATGCGCATTCCGGCCAGAGAAAACGATTTGGAAAGGCTGCGCAGCACAATGAGATTATCGTAGCGTTTGACAAGTGGCAGAGCGCTTTCTTCACCATAAGGCGCTTTGGAGGCAGCAAAATCCGCATAGGCCTCATCCACCAGCACCACGCCTCGGGCTTTCTTCGTGACTCTTTCTATTTCCTGACGAGATAGGAGGGTGCCTGAAGGTGAATTGGGATTGGCCAGAAGCACCAGCCGCGCACCGGCTCGCGCGAAATCCCGGGGCAGAGACCAATCCCGGTTAAATTGCACTTTTATGAGACGGCCCATTTGTATCTGCCCCTGCGTTTCATAAAGGAGATATGAGGGATAAGGATAAATAACCGTGTCGCCTTCGGCCACCAAAGAGCGGAAGGCAATGGTCAGAAGTTCATCTGAGCCGCGTCCCACCAGGATAAGGTCTTGCCTGAGACCATAAACTTTGGCTGCCTTTTCCCTGACTTCGGTGGCCAGGGGATCGGGGTAAAGTCTTAGATCCTGCGAAGCGGCGTTCTTTATAGCCCGAAGGACTTTGGGAGAAGGGGGATAGGGATTTTCATTGGTGTTGAGTTTTATGAAGTCGGTCTCCCTGGGCTGCTCCCCGGGCTCATAGCCCTTCATTCGGGCGATGTTTTTGCGAAGGTAAGGCATAGTTCGGCCTCTGGCTTATTGGGGCGGTTGGTCTTTCTGCGCCCTGGATTTTTGGCTCACTCGCTTTTTTACCGATTCTGAATGCCATTTCAGGCCTTCGGCCTTGGCGAGGGTCTCTATTATGGGGGCTTCTTTTTCCAGCGCCTCTTTCGTATAAGTAATTATGTGCGCCCGCCTCATAAAATCCTCCGGCGAAAGTGCGGAGGAAAATCTTGCCGAACCAGAGGTGGGCAGGATATGAGAAGGCCCCGCCGAGTAATCCCCCGCAGCCACCGGCGAACTGGCTCCCAAAAAGATGGCCCCGGCATTTCTTATCCCTTCTGCAATCTTTTCGCCCTCCTGACAGATTATCTCCAGGTGTTCCGGGGCTATGCGTTCGGCCAGGCTAACGGATTCTTCAAGGCCTTTCGTTACCATTATGAGGCCGTACTTCTCCAGGGCCTGCTTCAAGCCCTCCAGTTCCAGTTTCTCCAGGCTTTTTTGCACCTCTTGAGCAAGATTTGCCGAAGAGGTCACTAAAATGGCTATCCCCGGAGAATGTTCCACCTGCGCAGCGAGATCCAGCGCCACAAGCGAGGCATCGGCTGTCTCATCGGCCAGGACCAATATCTCGCTGGGACCGGCGAGCATATCTATGTCCACCCACCCGAAAACTTCTTTTTTGGCCAGGGTCACGAAGATGTTCCCCGGCCCCACAATCTTATCTACTCTCTTAACCGTCTCCGTGCCCAAGGCCAAGGCGGCAATGGCCTGGGCACCTCCTATAGTGTAAATCTCATTTATGCCCAAACTTTCGGCGGCGGCGAGCACAAGGGCTGAGGCCCGGCCGTCTTCCTGGGGCACGGTGGCAATTGCAATCTCTTTTACCCCTGCCACCCGCGCCGGAATGACCGACATAAGGACGGTCGAAGGATAAGCGGCCTTACCGCCGGGGATATATATGCCCACGCGCCTTAAAGAAAGCCATTTCTCTATGATGCGTTTACCGTCTTTCTTATGAGTTTTGGCCTCTGGCGGAGAAAATCCCTGATAGAAACTACTGATGTTCTCTTTAGCCGCCTCCAGCGCCTGCAAGAATTCCTTGGCAACCTCTTTTCTTGCCCTTTGAATTTCCTCCTCAGGTACTCTAAAGTTTGAAGGTGAAATCTCCACGCCATCCAGAAGTCGCGTATATTCCGAGAGTGCCAAATCGCCTTTTTCCCTTACATCCTTAATTATGCGCTGGACCACTTCCCGGGGAGTAAGTTCCTCGCCAAAAATCTCTTTGGTTCTGGAGATGGAAGCAGGAGTCTCGGCCCCGGCAGAGAATTCACGAAGCTCTTCAAATCTCCTCAGGGCTTCACTGGCCCCTTTTTCTCCCCAGCGTATAATCTTCACTTTCAAGCCCCTCGATTCAGAAACTCGTCACCAGAAATTGGTTACTCGGAACTCGTCAGCCGTCATTCCAATTACGGATGACGAATGACGAATTACGAATGACCGATGACTGGCAGGCTCAATCTCTGAATCTATATTTGAAAAGCACCCACAGGGCCCTAAAGCCATCTCTCCAGGTAATCTTTTTGCCCTCTTCGTATCCCCGGCCGCTATAGGAAATAGGCACTTCGTAAAGCCGAAAACCCCGCTTGGCCACCTTGGCCGTAAGTTCCGGCTCTATGCCGAAGCGGTTTTGTTTTAGGGTGAAGGATCTGATGACTTCTTTCTTCAAGGCCTTATAACAGGTCTCCATATCGGAGAGGTTTATGTTATATAAGGTGTTGGTCAAGGTGGTAAGGAACTTATTGCCCACATAATGCCAGAAGAGTAAAACCCGATGCGGCCCGCCCAGGAAACGAGAGCCATAGACCACATCGGCCTTGCCCTCAAGGATGGGCTGGAGCAGCTTACTGTAATCGGCCGGGTCATACTCCAGGTCAGCATCCTGTATAATGAGGATGTCGCCGGTGGCCTGGGCGAAGGCCCGGCGCACTGCAGCACCTTTTCCTTGATTTGGGTCCTGATAAAAAATCTTGATATCTTCTTCAGAATAGCGCTTCTTTAGCCCTTCAAGCACCTCCCGCGTTCCATCCGTGGAGCCATCGTCCACGATGATAAGTTCTTTAGCCAGCCCCGCGTCAGCCTCCATCACCCGACGCACTATCTCTTCCAGGGTGGCTTCTTCATTGTAAACGGGCATACAGACAGAAAGTTTCATAACAAATCAAACTATATCTTAAAGGGACCGAAGTCAAGTAAAAAGGCTCACTTTGTTGACAGGTTTGCGTGTTGACTTGAGCACAGAAATTGATTATAATGGTTTTGTTTGACCGCGGATTCTTATTTGCTTGACTCTGCCGAGCGGGAGGACAAAATGGGCAGGATATTCAATGACATCACGCAGACTATTGGCCAAACCCCTCTGGTGAGATTAAATCGCATCACCGCCGGCCTTAAGGCAGAGGTTGTCGCCAAACTGGAATTCTTCAACCCCCTGAGTAGCGTCAAGGACCGCATCGGCGTATCTATGATCGTGGCCGCAGAAGGCGATGGAAAGATCAGCAAAGATTCCGTCATCATTGAGCCAACCTCCGGAAATACCGGCATTGCCCTGGCCTTCGTCTGCGCTGCAAAAGGCTACCGACTCATTCTCACTATGCCCGAGACTATGTCCATAGAGCGAAGAAGCCTATTGAAACTTCTGGGCGCAGAAGTCGTCCTCACCCCGGGCGAAGAAGGTATGCCCGGAGCCATCCGTAAGGCCGAGGAACTGGCAAATAAGACCCCCAATTCCTTCGTCCCTCAGCAGTTCCAGAACCCGGCCAATCCAGAGATACACAGAAAGACCACCGCCGAAGAGATATGGAATGATACCGATGGCAAGGTGGACATATTGGTCTCGGGTGTGGGCACCGGCGGCACCATTACCGGCGTGGCCGAGGTGATAAAGAAGAGGAAGCCCGAATTTAAGGCCATCGCCGTGGAGCCCACAGATTCCCCGGTGCTCTCCGGTGGCGAGGCCGGCCCCCATAAGATTCAGGGCATAGGTGCCGGTTTCCTTCCCGATGTGCTCAATACAGACATAATTGACGAGGTCGTCAAAGTCACGAGTGAAGACGCCTTTGCCACCGCCAGAAGACTGGCCAAAGAAGAAGGCATCTTAGTAGGCATATCATCGGGCGCAGCGGCCTGGGCAGCGCTGGAAGTGGCCAGGCGCCCGGAAAGTGAAGGAAAACTAATCGTGGTCATCCTGCCCGATACCGGCGAGCGATACTTGAGCACCCCTTTAGCCCAGGAAGGATAGCCTATGGAGCGTACCTTACTTCTGCTCAAGCCCGATGCCTTGAAGCGGCGCTTGGTGGGCCGTATTATCCAGCGTCTTGAGGATAAAGGCCTGGACATCGTGGGAGTGAAGATGATGCAACTCACCGAAGAGGTGCTGGCCGAGGCCTATGAGGCGCATCGGGAGAAGTCCTTTTACCGGCCTCTTCTTGAATTTATGCAGTCCGGGCCGGTAGTGGTTATTGCCCTCGAAGGCCGAGACGCCGTCGCTGCGGTAAAAAAGATGACCGGGGCCACCTTCGGCTGGAAGGCCGAACCAGGAACCATCCGCGGCGATTTGACCTTAGACCAGCGGGCCAATCTGGTCCACGCTCCGGATACCGAGGACGCTGCCCAGAGAGAACTGGCGCTTTTCTTCAAAGCGGAGGAAATCTTTCCCTGGCCCAAAGAAGACCTTAAGTGGATTTATCACCTTGAGGAAGGCGAAAAGCCTTAATTTAGTCCTTCGTTACTCGAAATTAGTCATTCTAATGACCGGTTACGAGTGACGGATGACGAATGACGAAATTGGGGAGGTTTTTATGCGCATTGTGAATTTCAAAAATGTCCCGGCTGAGGAGGTGGAGGAAGGGGCTAAAGGCGTCCTTATCCGCTGGCTCATACGCGATGCGGATGGTGCCGAGAATTTCTTTATGCGGCATTTTGAAATCGCCCCTGGTGGCCATACCCCAAGGCATTCCCATCCCTGGGAGCACGAGGTATTCATCCTGGAGGGGAAAGGCATAGTCCTGGGCGCTGAGGGAGAAAAAGAATTCTCGCCCGGTGATGTCATATTTGTGCCTGCTGGTGAGGAGCATCAGTTCAGAAATCCCTCTCTGGTGGCAGGCACGGCGAGAGAAAAGTCGGTAGCCTTCCTCTGTCTCATACCTTCAAAGGAATAGTGCGTCATCTGATTTGCCTGGCTTTTTTCTCCCGTCCAGCCCAAGGAGGTATTGAGATGGCCAAGTTGGAAAAGAAACCCACCACCGCCCTTTATCCTCTCCCGGCAGTCCTGGTGACCTGCGTGGATGAAGCCGGAAAACCCAATATCATCACCATCGCCTGGGCGGGCGTAGTCTGCTCCCAGCCGCCTATGGTAAGTATTGCCATAAGACCGCATCGCTATAGCCACCCGCTCATTGCCGCCTCCGGCGAGTTCGTAGTAAACATCCCTGGCGAAGAGCTGCTGCGCCAGACCGATGGCTGCGGTATGGTCTCCGGTCGGGATGTGGATAAATTTGAAAAATTCGGCCTCACTCCAGAACCTGGCTCAAAGACCAAGGTGCCGCTCATAAAGGAGTGCCCGGTGTGTCTGGAATGTAAAGTCACCGAGCGGCTTTCCTTAGGCACCCACGACCTTTTCATCGGCGAGGTCCTGGCGGTGCACATTGAGGAAGGGGTGCTGGACGAAAAAGGCGGCATAGATTTCGCCAAGGCCCGCCCCATCACTTTTACCGGCACTGGCGCCCAGTATTGGAACCTCAAAGAAAAAATCGGCCATTACGGATTTACCAGATAGGCGGCGCGTGGAGATGAGAAAATGAAACCGGACAGGGAGAGAATTGCGGAACTGCGGCGCCTCATCCGCCACCACGACCGAAAATACTACATTGATGCCGCGCCGGAAATAAGCGACTACGAATATGATATGCTGGTGGCCGAACTGCGCAAACTGGAGGAAAAGCATCCGGAACTCATCACCCCGGATTCCCCCACGCAAAGGGTGGGCGGCGAGCCTTTAGAGGGCTTTGCCACCGTGGAACATCGGTTGCCTATGCTCTCCATAGATAATACCTATTCTGAGGATGAAATGCGGGAGTTTGACCGTCGGGTGCGCCGACTTTTGGAGAGTGACGAAGTGGAATATGTGGTGGAACTCAAGATTGACGGGCTGGCGGTGTCGCTGGTTTACGAAGACGGCCTTTTTACCCTGGGCTCTACGAGAGGCGACGGCTTTCGCGGGGATGATGTTACCACCAATCTCAAGACCATAAAGGCAATCCCTTTGCGCCTGGAGCCGCCCAAGAAGGGCTTCAGGATGCCCGCTGTGCTTGAGGCCCGGGGCGAGGTCTATATGCCCATAGCCGCCTTTGAAAAACTCAATAAAGAGCGGGAGAAAGAAGACCTTCCACTTTTCGCCAATCCCCGCAATGCCGCCGCCGGCTCTATGAAACTCCTCGACCCCCGCACGGTGGCCGGGCGGCATCTATCCATCTGTATCTACGGCCTGGGCTATACCGAGGGCCTGGAGGTAAACACTCATTTTGAAGCCCTGAATCTCCTTCGCTCTCTGGGCCTCAGAACCAACCCCAACACCAGACTCTGCCCTGATATAGATGAGGTTATGGATTTTTGTAATGAGTGGGAAGAAAAGCGCCACTCCCTGGATTATCATATTGACGGAATGGTGGTGAAGGTGAATTCCTTTGAGCAGCAGGAACTTCTGGGGGCCACCTCCAAGGCCCCGCGCTGGGTCATCTCCTATAAGTTTCCGGCCGAAGAGGGTATAACCAAATTAAAAGAGATAAAAGTGCAGGTGGGTAGAAGCGGCACGCTCACGCCCGTCGCCCTTCTGGAGCCGGTGCATCTTGCCGGCACCACGGTCACCCGGGCCACCTTGCATAATGCCGATGAGGTCGCCCGCAAGGACATCCGCGAAGGTGATTGGGTGGCGGTGGCCAAGGCCGGGGAGATAATCCCCCAGGTGTTGAGAGTAATAAAGGAACGCCGCACCGGCAAAGAAAAGCCCTTTAAGATGCCCCAGACCTGTCCGGTATGCGGGGAGAAGGTGCGCCGCGTGCCGGATGAGGTTTACATAAAATGCACCAATCCCTTGTGCGAGGCGCAGCGCAAACAGCGCATCCGCCATTTTGCCCGCCGCGATGGTATGGATATTGAAGGCCTGGGGCCGGCGGTGATTGAGCAACTGGTGGATAAGGGTCTGGTGGATGATTTCACCGACCTCTACCATCTCAAATTAGAGGATTTGGTGGCGCTGGAGCGGATGGGAAAGAAGTCTTCCGAAAATCTACTCGGCGCTATAGAGAAAAGCAAATCAAGGGATTTGCCAGAGGTTCTAAGCGCAATGGGTGTAGAACACATAGGCACGCATGCGGCGGAGGTCCTGGCGGAGCATTTTGGCTCGTTGGACGGCCTCGCTCGGGCTTCGTCTGAGGATTTGGAGAAAATAGAGGAAATTGGCCCCATAATGGCTGAAAGCATCGCCGGATTTTTCCACAGCCCGGCCGGCAAAAAACTGCTGAAACGGCTCAAAGATATCGGGGTGAATACCAGGAGTCTGGCTCGGGCCCGGCCCAAGGCCGCGACACCCTTCACCGATAAGAGCGTGGTCGTAACCGGAACGCTTTCCGGATATTCCCGCAAAGAGGCCGAAGATTTGGTGAAAGAACTCGGCGGAAAGGTGTCTTCCAGCGTGAGCGCCAGGACCGATTTTTTGGTGGCGGGAGACAAGCCCGGCTCCAAACTCACCAAAGCGCAAAAACTCGGCGTAAAGATAATGAGTGAGGAGGAATTTGAGAAATTATTTACTTCTGCTTGAGAGGTTTCCAGCAAGAAGCTAATGGGCTTTGTGGGAAAACGCGCTGCTTTTTTGCACCGTAGTCGGGCTCGTCCCTGAGCCCGACAAAGGGGCTGGGTCAGGGACGACCCAGCCCAACGGCTGGTAAGCGAAATCCGGCGCAGAAGGTCTTGACAGTGGCTTTTGCCTATGATTTCTCAAAAGACACAAAAAATCATTATAGAGCACTTTGAAGGCCTGGACATCTGGAGGGAGTATTGGGAAGAAAGCGGGGTTGCGATTGTGGGTTCGTCCGTGCAGGCGTTGGAGGATGAGTTTACCGATATAGATGTTCTTGCCTTCGTCCCCCAGGCTTTTTATCCCACTATTTACGAAGGCTATAGACGCGCTGTCCAGACCGGCCGCATCGAAGTATTAAATCCCTCTGCTTTCCAGTATAATGAGTTTCCCCTGGTCGTGCTACCCAAAGCAAAAGGCCATTACAGAGTGCAAACCTTCGAGGAAGTGGAGCACCTTGTGGCACGATATGATGACATTACTATGTGGATTCACGGAAATAGCCTGGTCCTTCACGACCCTTCAGGCCGTTACGGCAATCTGCAAAAGAAATCGCAGACCTATCCCGAAGAGTTGTGGAAAGAGAAGATACGATTTCACTATTTGAAAGCCTATAATGCTGCCACCTCGGCCTCCAACCCGCTTCGTCGGGGAGACAAAAAAGCCGTGCTTCTGACTATGACGGACTGTGTGGCGCATTTGCTGCGCCTGTGTTGTTTGCTGGAGCGGCGGCCTTTTCCTTATGACAAATGGCTTTATCGTGAAGCAATTGAGACGCCCGCCGGTCGTGAACTGAAACCTCTTTTTAACGATTTCTTTGAGGAACTCAGTAGACCGGAAATTCGGCGTATCGAGCCGGCATCTTACGAACGGCCCGGGCACCGCAATGCGGACCTTGAGGCATATCCCCTTCATAATCCAATAACTTTGGTCTCGTCCGGCCAAGCAAGCGAGGATAAGATGAAAAAATTGGTCTTTGCGATCCTTGTTGCTTTGCTCACAGAGACTTTGTTTTTTTGGCCTATGCGCGCTGAGGAAGTAGATGTTGAAGAGACCCCTTTGTCGGTCGCCCTTCTCGTAGCTCAAAGAATAGAAGATATCGATTCCAGAACCGAAGCGTTGAGTAATATAGCCTTAACTTATGCACGGAACGGACAAAACGAGCAAGCCGTCCAGGTAGCACAAAAGATAGACGACATAGATGAGAAAGCGAAAGTCTTGCGTGAGGTGGCAATCAAACTTGCTGAAATCAGAGAATACGATCAAGCTTTGTACATCGCCAAAACAATAGAAGACCCTTATTCCAAAACCAATGCATTGGCTCAAATAGCTCTTAAGCATATACAGGCCGGAGAGAGCGACAAAGCCCTGAATATTCTATCTCAGGCCCTTGAGGAAAGTGCAAAAGTAAAGGATGAATATCAGAAAGCCGATACGATGGCTAATGTAGCCGGCAAGTCTGCAGAAGCGGGAGAGGAGGATAAAGCCAAAGAGATTCTATCCCAAGCCTTTGAGTTAGCCAAGAAAGTGGAGGATGACCATTTGAGGAGCTGGGCGTTAAGCAAGATATTTGACATATACGTGGGAGCCGGGGAATTTGACCGAGGGATTGAGATAGCAAACGCCATGGGAAATGCCGAGGATAAGGCTATTGCACTTGTTGATATAGCGTTAAAGTGTAATGAAAGGGGCCAAAAAGACAAAGCCCTTGATATTCTGTCTCAGGCCCTTGATACAGTCGGAACAATACAGGATACGTACTCAAAAGAAAGGGCATTGAAGCAAATAGTCTTAAGTTGTGCAGAAGCT
>LIZR01000073.1 GCA_001302825.1 Planctomycetes bacterium DG_23
ATCGGCCCTGGTGCCCGAAAGAATTTCGACGCGGTCCCGTTCTATAGCCATCCTGGCTCCGCGACCGTACCCTCCCTGTCGGCGCCTGAGTTCCCGGTCAATACTCCCTTTATCTATTTCAACAGCGGCGGGAAAGCCTTCAACCAGCGCCAGCACACATTTGCCGTGCGATTCTCCTGCGGTTCTGTAAATCAGCATAAGTTAGCCCCTCTTCTTTGAGAGGTCCTTAGTCCCCCGGTCCCTCCCCTACTAAATTGCGCCTCTATCAAATTTTTTGCCGGTCAGCCGTTCGTAGGCCTCAATATATTTTTCACTGGTTTTCTGGATAATATCATGGGGCAGTGCCGGGGCCGGGGGCTCTTTGTCCCATCCAGATGTCTCCAGGAAGTCTCGCACAAATTGCTTGTCAAAAGAAACCTGGGGCCGGCCGGGTTCATATTGGTCCAGGGGCCAGAATCTGGAGGAATCGGGCGTCAAAACTTCGTCTATGAGGATTGTTTCATTATCTACCTGGCCCCATTCAAATTTGGTGTCTGCTATCACGATGCCTCTGGTGCGGGCATAGTCCGCCGCTTTCTCGTAGATGGCCAGGCTTCTTTCCTGCAAGAAATCGGCCCTTTCTTCGTCTACCAATTCGACCATCTGGTCAAAAGTTATATTTTCATCATGGCCGGTGCCGGCCTTGGTCGCCGGGGTGAATAAGGGCTCGGGCAAACGGCTTGCCTCAACCAGGCCGTGAGGAAGTCTCACCCCGCATATGGAGCCCGTCTCCTCGTACTCCCGGAAACCCGAACCAGCGAGATAGCCGCGCACCACACATTCTACCGGAATGGGTCGGGCCTTTTTCACCAGCATAGAGCGGCCCTGAAGGATTTCTCCAAATTCGCTCAATTTCTTCGGCATCCTGTCCGGGTCGCAAGTAATAAGATGATTTTCCGCAATATCGGCGGTGAAATCAAACCAAAACTGGGAGAGCGCGGTAAGCACCTGACCCTTGTGCGGAATTCCGGAACCAAGCACGGAGTCAAAGGCGCTGATGCGGTCGGTGGCCAGGATGAGGAGGGTTTCGCCCAGGTCATAAATATCACGCACCTTGCCCCGCTTCAGCGGAAAACCGGGTAGATTGGTCTCCAAGATTACCTTGTTTTCAGCGGATTCCATTATTTGACCACCAACACCTCTTCAGTTTCATCAGCCTCTCTCAGGCGCACCTCAACCATCTCCTCACGCTGGGTCTCGACTGTGGCAGCCACATAATCCGGAGCAATAGGTAGTTCGCGAAACCCCCGGTCAATCAATACCGCCAGTTTGATGCACTGCGGCCGGCCGAAATCTATGATAGCATCGAGCGCCGCCCGCACCGTCCGTCCGGTAAAAAGCACATCATCCACCAGAACGACGCATCTTCCCTCCACATCAAAGGGAATCTCAGTACCCTTTACGACCGGCTGATGGGCGCGTTCGCTCAGGTCATCGCGATAGAGGGTTATGTCCAGGGCACCTACAGGTATTTCCTGACCCCACTTCTCGCCCAATATCTTTGCCAACCGCGTGGCCAGATGTGCCCCGCGATTGCGTATGCCTATAAGTGCCAGGCCTTCGCACTCCAAGCGGAGGTCTGCTTCAATCTCCCGGGCCAGACCATCAATCATCTTTGCAAGTTTCTTCTGGTCAAATATTTTCTTGGGCATCGCCACCACCTTCTATTATGACACCGGGGCTGGGATGTTTACCTTAACCACCTCTTTTCTTCCTGCGGACTCGTAGGCAGCCATCACGGCCTCAAGATTCTTGCGCGCTTCCAGGCCATCGGTGGGCACCGGCCCGCCGCTTCTCGCCGCCTCTAAAATATCCGCCATAATACCTGCAAAACTATTTTCATACTCGGCCTGGGGCTGGGGGTAAGTCCATTCGCCGGTGGAATTCTTATATAGCCCCAGCGGGTTTCCTTCCCGACCAAAGATGATAGAACCCTCCTTACCGTGAATTTCCCG
Source organism: Planctomycetes bacterium DG_23 (assembly GCA_001302825.1). Lineage (GTDB taxonomy): Bacteria > Planctomycetota > DG-23 > DG-23 > DG-23 > DG-23. The sequence continues at coordinate 1,995 of LIZR01000073.1, forward strand.
CACACCCCGCCCTCCGGCGCTCACGCCCCAGGAGACCTGGATGGAAGTGGTGCCTCTATTTTCGTGTCGGAATAATACCAACGCCGTATCATCTACATCTATGGGGCGGGTATAGGTCTCAATCTGCGCATAAACACTTACTATAGCCGAGGCCATAAATTCACGGGCAATATAGATGTTATGATAAGCATTGTCAATCAAGCACCCGCCGCCTGCACGGGCTTTCTTTGTTCGCCAGTCCGGGTCATAGGATGGGGTCCCGTGCCAGTGGCTTCCCCCCAGGCCTTCATAGCGGACCAAAAACACCTCACCGATCTCGCCTGCGTGGGCAAGTTCCAGGGCCTTACGCATCGCCGGATTATAGCGATAATTGTGCAGGACGGCAAGGATAACACCTGCCTCATCGCAAGCCTTAATGATATTATCGGCCTCGGCCAGATTTGTTGCCAGAGGCTTTTCTGAGATTATATTGACGCCGGCCTTAGCGCAGTCAATGGTTACTTTCTGGTGCAGAAAATGCGGTAAGGCTATATCCACAAAATCCAGCGTTTCCGATTCAAGCATCTGGGTATGATTTTCATAGCGGGAGTTTTCCGGAACGCTCAAAGCATCGCCGATAGTCTTTCTTCGCTCCTGGGCCGGGTCAGACAGGGCCGCCACCTCCACCAGACCGTCTTCGGCAAGTCTTTTCAGGGCCGGCGTATGCCCGGTCTCCACTACTCTGCCACAACCAATTAGCCCCAGTTTGAACAACCTAAAGTCTCCTTCGGTTACTCCTTAAGGAAGGCCGAGCGCAACTACCATTGCCGGATTACCAAACAACTGGCTATCATATCGTGCAAGGCCTGCTTCCTGGAGGTAAAGCCGGCCATAACGAAACCGATAAGTAAAAGCAACGCTGAAATAATCTTTGCGAAGTGCCTCCCCGTGGCCCGGGCGAAAGAAATCCGCCCGCCATTCAGGTCCGTAACCATTAGGCCCAGAGCCATCTTGCCCAATGTGGCCTGTTTCACGGAACTCTCCATCAAAGCGAAGTAAAGCCATCCGATAGTCATCCCCAAAATCTTCGCAACTGTGCGTCCCGATTGTGCGGAGACACCCCCTCTTATCAGAAACAGGCCAAGGGTAAAACCGATTACCAGGCCAGCAACCATTAGAACAATCCAATCGATAATAATGGCCACAAGGCGGCGCCAAAAGCCGGCATAAGCGAATATACCCGGTGCCTGTATTCCTGGTGCCGCAAAAGACGGCTGCGCGGAAATCTGAGCAGGCTGAACTTTCACTTCTGGTGCTGGGGGCGGAGCGGCCTCAACCTCTATGGGCCCTTCCTTTTGCGTCGGCAGCCCAGGCACATTAATCACCTGGCCGCAGGCCTTGCATTTAGCCTTTTTGCCGGCGAGTTCATCGGGCGCCTCAAGCATCTTACGACAACTGGGGCAGAGAAATTGCATCGTCTTTCCTTTCCAGACGCTTAAGATAGCCTCGGAGCCTGGAATTATTCTACAGGCCCAGCACCTCTTTTAGATATTTCATACTAATTTCGGCGGAGTGTTTTGGGGTAAGAGTTGTGGAATCGAGTTCCACAGTAATCCAGCCCGAATAATCCGCTTCCCGCAGGATGCTCATAATCGCCGTAAAATCCACAGAACCTGTGCCTAATTCGCTGAAAATAGGCGCTCGGCCCTCCGGATGCTCCCTTCTCCAGGCCTCAAGTTCCGCTTCAGGACGATCATCCTTAAAATGCACATAGGCGATGCGGTCTATATAGGTCTTTATGACTTCCACCGGGTCCGAACCACCTTTAGTCAGATGGGCGGTATCCGGACAAAGAAAAAGACAGCGCTGGTCCGTAGAATCCATAAGTTTGGCGAGTTCCGCCCGCGTCTCCACCATCGTGCCCAGGTGCGGATGGTAGACGGCCTTGATGCCCAAATCCAGACACCTCTTCCCGATTTCATTCAAGGTGGCTGAGGCCGAAATCCAATCCTCATCAGTATTTCCTTCTTTGCGGCGCTTGCCCCCGCCCAAAGCTAACACATCGGCGCCGTTTGCTTTGACGAATTTCGCATAATGCACATTGCGCAGGACTTCTGCCTCTGAAGTTGTCGGGTCTATGAGCGTGCAGCCGCTATAAAGTGAGGCCAGGCTTAAATTCCTTTCTGCAAGAATGTTTTTAAATTCGGCCAGACGAGCCGCGTATTCGTCCGCGATCCTGGCAAAAGTCTCAAAGCCTTCGTAGCCCACTTCAGAAATCTCGTCCAGGGCCTGAAGAAAACCTTCCCTGCCCCAGGTGATACATTGATAGCCCAACCTTATCTTCGCCACTGAAACCTCCTCTCCAACGCAGATAACACATCACTGTAAGCGGGCTCGTCCCTGAGCCCGCTTTTAAGGAGTATCCCGGCTGGGTCAGGGACGACCCAGCCCTACGGCATATGCAAATTCATTATAAGAACCCCGGAAGATTTGGCAAGGGAAAAGAATCAGGGCAGAAACGGCTCAAGTGGGCAGCCTTTGTGGCGCGGCTCGGGCCTGCAATATTCCTTTCCCACCCTCACCAGAAGCGCATGATATTCGTTATATAAGGCCACATCCTCCGGCAGATTGTCCTCAAAGAGCGCCTTAATATCATCGTAAGTGGCGTCTTCCCAGATGAGATTATGGCGCACCAGGACCCGGTAGGTATAGGTATCCACCACAAAAGTAGGTTTGCCCGCGGCATAAAGCAGGATGCTATCACAGGTCTCCGGGCCTATGCCGGATACGGTAAGCAAGGAAGGCCTGAGCCGCACGAGGTCATCGGCAAGCATTTGCTGCACGCTTCCCTGATAGTTTTGAAAAAGCCAGTCCAGGAGGTTTTTGAGCCGTTTGGCCTTAATATTGAAATAGCCGGCCGGTTTTATGAGTTGGGCAAGTTGCTCGCTATCTATTTCGTAAAGCTTCTGAGGCGAAAGCAGGCCGGCCTCTTTGAGATTATCCAGGGCCCTCGTAACATTGGCCCAGGAGGTATTCTGGGTGAGAATGGCGCCGAGCATTACTTCAAATGGGGTATCGGCAGGCCACCATTTTTGCGGCCCGTAGCGTTTAGATAGGACTTCATAATAATTCTTTAGAGTATCGGCTATACTCATTTTTAAGTCTCATTGATTGAACGAGCCTAAACTATGCACAAAATAGTACAAAAAATGGGGGAAAAATCAAGGAAATAGCAAGCCGGCGGCTTTCCGCCACACCGGGGGGACTTCTCCCTACTTCAGTTTATGCTTGACTGCAGAGATAAATTGAGTTAAATATAAGTGGATAGGGTAGCCTTTTGTCTACTCGGGATAGCGATGCAGGCTCGCAAGACAGGATGCCAGTGCGCGGATTTCCTTCCCAAAAGGGCTTAGTGATGAAAAAGGTCTTTATGTTTTTGAGCCTTTGGTTGCTTCTGAGCGCTTCCACTTCCCGGGCCGATGTTATCTATCTAAAAGGCGGGAGAAAGTTAGAAGGTGAAATAGTATCCCAGGAGAGTGAGAAGGTCACGGTTAAGGTCAAAGGCGGGACCATCGTTCTCGATAAATCAGATATAATAAAGATTGAGGCCAAGGCCTCGCCAGAAGAAACATACCAGAAGAAATTGGCCGCGCTAAAAGAGGATGATGCTCAGGCACATTTTGAACTGGCCCTCTGGTGCAAAAAATACGGCTTATACGAACAGTATGAGGCCCTGCTTGAAAAGACCCTGGAGATAGACCCCGGCCATATTCAGGCCAAACGCGTCCTCAGGGAATACAAGAGGTCTTTGGGCATACCTCAAATATCCAAAGAGGCTGAAGAGGGCCTCAAGAAAGAATTTCCCGGCTTCAAGATCAAAAGGACCGCCCATTATCGCATTTGCTATAACACTTCAGAAGATTTCGTCCAGCGCGTATCACATTTTCTGGAAAAGGTTTACCAGGAATACTATCGCTGGTTTGAGGGTCGCGGCTTCGATGTCCATCTCACTCAGGACCGCCTGGAGGTCATCCTTTTTGGAAGTGGCAAAGAGTTCACATCCTATATCACTAAAGCCGCAAAAATCCCCGAAGATTGGGCAAAAAGATTTTCCGGACTATATCTGCCGGAAAAAAACTATATGGTATTTGTTGACGCCAGCGCAAATCCCAACTATAAAATCATCAAAGAGCGACTTCTTTTTTTGGAAAGAAAGATAACGCGTCTGCAGGAACTTGTTTATGGGCCTTATGGTTCATTTACAGTGGAATTTCCCGACGGGCGTAGAGAGACCTTAACCAGAGCCCAGGCCATTATGCTTATAGACCGGGACCGGGGCGAGGTCAACAGACTTTTGCAGAAATTAGTTACGATGTATAACGACGAAAACATCATCGCCAACGCCCACGAAGCCACACACCAACTGAGTTTCAATACCGGCCTACTCAACCGCAAGGCCAATGTCCCCAGGTGGCTGGCTGAGGGAATGGCTATGTTCTTTGAAGTGTCACACCGGGGGGAATATCTGGGCGCCCGCTCGGTGAATAAAGAACGCCTGAAACACTTCAAATACGCCGCCCGCGCAGATTACCTCATCCCTCTGCAAGAATTCATCGCCAAAGATATGCCTATGGGGCCGGCTCCCTATGCGCAGGCCTGGGCTTTTTATCATTTCCTGGTGAATGAGAAAGAAGAGGAATTTTTCTATTATATGGAGATAATCTCGCGGCTACCTGAGGATAAGAAGCTCTCGCCGGAGGAAAGGCTCCAGGATTTCAGAAGTGCCTTCGGGCACGATATAGCGGCGTTGGAAAAAGAGTGGATGGATTATATGAGAAACCTGGCACGGGAGGTAAGATAACCGTCCGAGAGCCTCGGTCCGAAGGCCAGGCCTTGCGGTTTGCCAAGCCAAAGGAATACTAACGATAGAGCGCAAACATTACCATGAAATCACCGGGTCAAATGCGGCAAATTAAGCGCGCCATCTCGCGCATTTTACTTTTCTGGCCCACCGCGCTTGTAATCTGGTTGGGCAAACTACTCATCACCCTGTCCGATACGCCTCCCGGAAGATTCACCTTGCGCCCCATTTTAAAGACCCTCACGCGCTGGATACTCTACGCCCGAAGTCTGCCCATTCTGCGAAAACATAATCCTTCTCGGGCCTTACCCACTTCTGCCTTGGAAGAGCTTATCGCATCAGCTCGGCACATCGCGGTGCTACCTTGCGCCTGCCGGGCTACTCGGCCCAAATGTTCTAATCCCCTGCACAAAGCGCATAACGGCGAAACCTGCTTAGGATTTGGGCTCACCGCCATCCTGCAGGAGCTAAGCGGCCTGGGAAGAAGAGTAACCGCCGAGGAGGCGCTGCGCATCTGCGAGACTTCCGCCCGCTCGGGGCTCGTGCACCATGCGATACTTTCTTTCGGTATGTTGACCGAGGTCTGCAACTGCTGCGAGGAAAGTTGTTCGGTGTTTCTCGCCCACCGGCGAGGGATTGAAAATGTGGTGCGTCCGTCAGGGTGGGTGCCGGTGCGCGGGCCTGAATGCGATGGTTGCGAAAACCGCCAAGGGCGAATTTGCGTGCAAATATGCCCTTATACAGAGGGGCCCGGCTCCGATGCTTGTATGGGCTGCGGACTTTGCGCTTACCACTGCCCGAATCAAGCCATCACCATGGTGCAAAAGTCAGTTTCACCTGGTGTATCACCCTGAGTCTACCTCTTTGCAATAGGGCACTTGTCGGGGTCAGGGACGACCCCGACCTACAACTAACGGTGGGACGACCCCGACCTACGACAAAGAGGTGGGAAGGCCCCCGTCTACGACAAAAAGTGGGACGGTCCCCACCTACAACAAACAGGATGCTCACGCCTTCCACAAATTGAGGAAAGAATCTGCCCTGCGTGGCTTAACCGGTGAATTGTGGCGGGTAACTAAAATATAACTCAGGTGCGCATTATCTCATCAATCTCTTTTCGGCTGGGCATTGAGGGCTGGGCACCGTAGCGCGTGCAGGCCAAGGCCCCGGCTGCTGCGGCAAATTCCACTGCTTCTTTTAATTCCCGACCTTCGGCAATGGCCACGGCCAGCGCGCCGTTAAAGGCGTCCCCGGCACCTACCGTGTCTACGGCCTTGACCTTTTTGGCCGGAATATGGGTTACGCTATCGGCTACGATAAGCGCACCTTTCCTGCCCCGGGTGATAATCACCGCACCCACGCCGAGGCCGCGCAATTTCTCCCCTGCCCTCTCGGCGGCTTTATTGCTATCCACAGTAAGCTCGGTGAGTAAGGCCGCCTCTGTTTCGTTAGGGGTAAGAAAATCAATTCTGGCAAGAAGCGAAGAGGGAAGTTTTCTACCCGGAGCGGGGTTGAGTATGACCTTGCCTGCGGCGGCACTTGCCATCTCCACGGCTCGCTCTACAGTTTCCAGGGCAATTTCCAATTCCATAAGGGTTACATCTGCACGAGAAATGGCTTCTTCTGCTCTTTCCACATCCTCAGGGGAAAGACGAGCGTTTGCGCCCGGCGCCACGGAAATGATGTTTTCCCCCTGAGCATCTATAAATATCAGGGCAATGCCGGAAGGCGCCTCTCTATCTATAACCAGAAAATCGGTATTTATGGCCTCTTTTTGGAAATTCTCCAAGGCCTTTCGGCCGAACATATCATCGCCCAGGCGGGCAACAAAGGTAGTGTGGGCGCCGGCCCGGCTTGCGGCCACCGCTTGATTGGCGCCTTTCCCACCTGCGGCCATAAAGAACTCTCCGCCAATTACCGTCTCCCCCACCCGGGGCAAGTTCTTAGATTTTATCACCATATCCGTATTGGAACTTCCCACCACCACCACGCGCGGCGCACTCATCTTGCCACCTCCTGGAGCATTCTTTTGGTGGCGGCGAGCCTTTCCTGGAAGACCGCTTCTGAGAGAAATTCCGTATGGCCATCGGCAAAAAGCACCCAGCGGCCGCCTGCGTGATTTCCCTCCTTATCGTAAGCGAGCACCATCTCTTGAGGTTTCATTACCGAAGAGGTCTTGCCAAGTGGAACTAACTCGTAATCCACCTCGGTGGAGGAATTGCCTTCCCCCGGACATTGCAGGAGGCCTTCATACATCAAATATTCAGGCGACAAAAGGTCCTGGAAACTTCCCGGATACTCATCCTTATCGAAGGCATAAGTCATAGCAGCCAGACCAATCTCCTGTAAGTTCT
>LIZR01000074.1 GCA_001302825.1 Planctomycetes bacterium DG_23
TTCCGGCCTGCGTATAGTGAGAAGCAAGGATGAACTCACCGTGCTTTTTCTCCTGGATAATTCCGCCAGCGTTGCCGAGGACGCCAAGGAGGAGACCCTGGCGCTCGTTAATGAGACCTGCCAGCAAACTTCTGCCAAGGATAAGGCCGGCCTTATCGTCTTCGGGGCAGAGGCTGCCGTAGAAACACCTCCCCAATATAAACTGCGCACCACCGCAATAGAAAGCGACATTAACCGCGAGTTCACCAACATTGAGATGGCCATCCGCCTGGCGCTGGCCACCTTTACCGAAGATACGCAAAAACGCATGGTGCTTTTTTCCGATGGCAATGAAAATCTGGGCACGGCCTTCGAGGCGGCTAAACTCGCTGGTCGCGCCGGAGGTGGCAAAAGAAGATGAGCCTTTCAGCCTGGAGGTGGCGTTAAGGAGTTTCCGCAGCGGCCCGGCGGTGCTGCGCCTTTATCGCAATCGCCAATATATGGGGGGCAAAGAGATAGAATTAAAAGAAGGCCTCACTCGCTTCGAGATTCGGGAGCGTCTTCAAGAAAGCGGATTTTACGAATATGAGGTGCTGGTCGAGGCGTTGGGCGACGGCTCTTTCAGCAATAATCGTGGGTATGCTTTCACCGAGGTTAGAGGTGAGCCGCGCATTTTGCTTCTGGAAGGAAAGCCCCAGGAAGCCCAGAGTCTGACCCGGGCCCTGGAAGGAGGAGGCTTCAATGTCCATCTGGAGGGGCCGGCGGGGCTTCCTGCAAGTCTCGGAGAATTTCAGAACTACGACTCCATTGTCTTAAGCAATATCTCGGCGCTGACGATGACTGACGCCCAGATGGAGATGATAAGAGTTTTTGTGCGGGATTTGGGCGGTGGCCTGGCGATGATAGGGGGCGAAGAAAGTTTCGGTCTGGGGGGTTATTACCGCACGCCGGTGGAAGAGGCCTTGCCGGTGGATATGGATGTGAGGCGCAAGAAAAACCTGCCCTCCTTGGCGCTGGTGCTCTGCATAGATAAGTCCGGAAGTATGGCCGATTATGCACCCGGGGCGAGAAAAGTGAGCCTGGCTAAGGAGGCGGCCATACTTACCCTGGAACTCCTGGCCGACTGGGATGAGATTGGGGTTATCGCCTTTGATGCCGCGCCCAAGTGGGTAGTCCGGCTCCAGAAGTGCGAGAATCGCGGCGCCATAATCAGCGACATCCGCACTATCCGCGCCGGCGGCGGCACCGCCATCTATCCCGCTCTCGCCGAGGCCTATAAGGCCCTCAAAGACACCCAGGCCATCCTCAAGCATACCATTGTGATGACCGACGGTATGTCCCTTCCCGGCGATTTTGAAGGCATCGCGGCCAGGATGAATGAGGAGGTCATCACCCTGAGCGCGGTGGGCATCGGCCCGGATGCGCATACAGACTTTCTGCAGAACCTTGCCCGTATGGGTGGAGGCCGCTTCTATTGGGGCAGTGATGTTTCATTCATCCCCCGCATCTTCACCAAAGATGCACTCATTGCCAGCCGCGCCCTTCTGGTGGAGGAGGAGTTTCAGCCCCGCATCCTGCGCTGGGCGGAGATGGTCAAGGGTATAGATTGGGAGCGCGCCCCATCGCTTTTGGGCTATGTGGACACTTCCCCCAAAAAGCGCGCCGAAGTGATTATGACCACGCATACGGACGACCCGCTCCTGGCGCGCTTTCGTTACGGCCTGGGCAAATCGCTCGCCTTCACCTCGGATGCCAAGGGCAGATGGGCCAAGCACTGGCTCAACTGGCCCGGCTTCAGGCCCTTCTGGGCCCAGACGCTGCGATGGCTTTTGCGCAGCCGCGCACCGGGGAATCTCTCCACCACGGTGCGCCTGGATTCTGGAAAAGGCAAGGTGGTGGTGGATGCCGTAACTCCTGAGGGCGAGTTTCAAAACTTCCTCGAACTATCCGTGCGCGTGGTCAAACCCGATTTTTCTGCCGAAACGCTTCCTTTGACCCAGGTGGCCCCGGGAAGATACGAAGCCGAATTCGCCGCCCTTTCCTCAGGCACTTATATGACGAATATCACCGGACCAGAAAGCCAACTGCTCGATTCCGCCGGAGCGAGTCTTGGCTATCCGCCGGAATATAAAGATGTGGAACCCAACACCTATCTTTTGGAAAGGCTCGCCAGCATCACCGGGGGAAGCGTGATTTCTGACCTGACGGGTATTTTCGAGCATAAGAAAGAGCGGCCTTCAGCCTATCTTGAGATATGGATGCCGCTTGTAATTTCTGCTTTAATCTTGCTTTTTTTGGATATAATAACCAGGCGTTTGGTGATGCCGGAGGCGCTTCTTAAACTCCGGGAAAAGCGGGTGCGCCAGACTGTGGTGGAGCGCTCCACTCAGGTTATGACCCGGCTCAAAAGAAGAAAAGAGGCCCTGGGCCTTAAAGAGCGCCCGGTTGCCGAAGCCCCGAGCCCGACACCCACTGAAACCAAAGAGATTTTGGAAAAAATTCCCAAAGCGGCGGTCTCAGAAGAAAAGAAAGAAGAACCTGCGGAAGGGAAAGAAGAACCTTCTGCCCCTCGCACCTATACTGGAAGGCTCCTGGAAGCCAAACGCAAGGCCCGCAAGGAACGAAGACTCTGAAAACCCCAAGACTTGGGACATCTGGCGTCGGATGTCTGAGGCCGGATGTCTTGAAAGGAGGATGAGATGTCTCAGGAAATACCCCAGGCCGGTGCGCCCCAGCCTTTGCCCGTGGTCGAGCCCGCAAGAAGAAGACGCGGCTGCCTTTTCTGGCTATTCGCCTTTCTCTCTATCATCATCTTACCCATATGTATAGTTATCATTATCGCCCTTGTGGGGACTCTCGCGCCTGATTTGGATACGCCCATCAGCCCCAGTGAGGAAGTGGTAAAGGATGAAGGCGGAAAAGACAAGATTGTCATCGTAAGTCTATCAGGGGTCATCGCTGAAGAATCGGTCTTTATGTCCGGAGTGGCTGCGCTAAAAGAAGTAGCCGGGCAACTCAAACAAGCCCGCGAGGATGATGCGGTGCGTGCGGTCATCTTTGAGGTCAATTCCCCGGGCGGCAGTATGACCGCAAGCGACATCCTGCATCGCCACATCACCAAGACCAAGGATAAAGGCAAAAAAATCGTGGTCCTTATGCAGAATACCGCCACCTCCGGCGCCTATTATGTATCCGCTCCCGCCGACTACATTATGGCCCACCCCACCACCATCACCGGCTCCATCGGCGTGCTCATCTCTTCGCTCAATATGGAAGGCCTCTTCCAGAAAATCGGGCTCAAGGATGTGACTATAAAAAGCGGGGACAAAAAGGACCTCCTCTCGCCTTTTCGCACAATGACCGAGGAGGAACGGGCGCTTCTGCAGGCCATCGTGGATGAGATGTATGAACGCTTTCTGGAAATAGTAGCCCAGGGCCGGGGAATGGATATAAACAAAGTTCGCAAACTTGCCGATGGCCGCGTCTATACCGCAAAGGCGGCCCAGGAAGCCGGCCTCATTGATGGCATAGGCTATATGGAAGATGCCATAGATAAGGCTAAGAGCCTTTCAGGTCTTACTAAGGCCCGGGTAGTTAGATATAAGAAACGCTGGAGGCTGCTGGAGTTCTTGCGTCGCGGGGCCCAGAAAGAACCCTTTGATATAAGGTGTTTAGTCTGGCCGGGCACCCCCCAGCCTTTGTATCTCTGGAATGTGAGCGAAACGCTTTACTTAGAACCCAACCGCCTGAGAAGTGAATAGGCCTGGCTCTTCGGCGGTAAGTGTCTCAGGAGCATCTTCACCGGGATAATACTTTCCCGCCAGAGTGAGGAAATTTCGCGCCCGCTTCACCACGGCACCGGTATGCCTAAGAGCACGAAGTGTCCTTATCTTCCCTTCCCTTCTCGCCTGTAATATGCGCCGGGCGGAAATGGGCCCTATACCGGGCACGCGCAGAAGCCCGGCTTGCGAGGCCTGGTTCACCTCCACGGGAAAAATACTCGGATGCTGAATTGCCCACACAAGTTTAGGGTCTTTGTCTAAGGGTAGGCTCCCGGTATCGTCAAAGGGGAGTTCCGCGGCGGAGAAACGATACTGGCGAAGGAGGAAATCCGCCTGGTAGAGGCGATGCTCGCGCAGGGGAGGGGTGGGCTCAAGCGCATCCAGAGGCGTATCCTCCACCGGCTGAAATGCGCTGAAATATGCCCGGTGCAGACAGAGGTTCTTATAGAGCCAGGCCGTGCTTTTTATTATATCTTCATCCGTCTCACCTCCCGCACCCACCACGAACTGAGTGGTGACCCCGGCAGAAAGTCCAGGCCGTCCGGCCTCTTTTTGACCCGCTATGCAGCGCAAGGGGTCGAGTATATCCAGGATGAGGTCTTTTTCCGGGGCGATTTTGGCCAGGCTCTCGCGCCTGGGGGCCTCCAAATTTACCGAGGTCCGAGTGGCAAGGGCACAAGCGCTTTCTATTGCGGCCTGGCTCGCTCCGGGCAGGGTCTTCAGGTGCACATATCCTTGGTATTTGTATTTATGGCGCAAAATCTCTACCGTGGCCGTCATCCGCTCCATTGACCTATCCGCGCCCCCTGAAATAGCCGAACTCAAGAATAGCCCGTCCACCAGGCGCTTCTCATAAAGGTCCATAAAAACCCCGGCCAGTTCCTCGGGCTGGAAAGTGCTTCTGGGATGGTCACGCCCCCGGCGGTTGACGCAATAGAAACAGTTTTTCTGGCAGTGGTTGGTCTGAAGCACCTTGAATAAAGAGACCTTCTTGCCCGAAGAGGTAGTGGCGCGGGAGATGAACTGCGAGACCTGGCCTTTAATTAGAGGAACCTTGCGCCTTCTGGGGGCACAGGAGGCAGCGCAGACATCGTATCCGGCCGCCCCTCCCAGAATATCCAATTTTTCCGTAGTATCCATTCAGAACCTGTCGAACCGGGTCTCAATACTTTTCTTAAAGCGTCGCTTGAGATAGGTCTGGACCAGGCGGCGGCCGGGCGGGATGAGAAGAAAAAAGCCCGCCAGGTCAGTGATGATGCCCGGTGTAAGAAGTAGCGCCCCGCCCACCAGGATGAGTAGGCCGTCGAAAAGCGCCTGCGCAGGCATACGGGCATTTTCCAAATCCTCGCGGATGCGGCGTATCACCCCCCAGCCCTGCCATTTGGCCAGACTCGCCCCCAGAATTCCGGTCGCTATAACGATGGCCAGTGTTGGCAAAAGCCCGATCTCTTGACCCAGTTTGATCAAAATGGCCAGTTCAACTATGGGCGTTATGGTGAAAAGGAGTATGAGTTTGAAAAACATTTTGCCCCGAGCCTTTCAGCCGTCCAGCCTTTCGGCCCTGCTGTCTGGCTGTATAGCTGCCACGGGTTCTGGCTTATCTATATACCCTAATAAAACCCTAATGTCAAGGAAAAAATTACATTCTTCTCTTTAATCCCACCCAGAGCAGTCCTCCGCAAACTGCCCCTGCGCCATCTGCAATGAAGTCAAAATATTCAAAGAAGCGACCCGGCAGTAAAATCTGGTAGAGTTCAATAAAAAGGCCGTAAAAAAGACTTAGAACCACCGCCAGGAGAAACGCCTTTTTCCCCGCATAGGGGCGAAGCAGGCTTCGGGCAAGAAGAAAAGAAAACACGGCAAAGAGGCCGAAGTGCGCGGCCTCATCCGAGGAAGGAAGCTTTCGGGCGCCGGCGGGTAAAGGCAGGCTGCACAGAATAAAAATGAGCAAGGCCCAAAGACCTGCAGGAAGCCAGCGGCGAAGAAAAGAGCCTCTTTCAGGCATTATCCTTCTCGTCTCTAAAGACCTCAAGCCAATAGTCCACTTCATAAGATTTGGGGCCGTGGAATTTCTCCGGTGGCTCTTTCTTCGCTTTGCGCATCTCTCTTGAGAGGGCCTTATCGACTTTTTCCAAGAAGGGCCGGGCGGATTGAACTTGAGCCCCTAAGGATTTGATTTTCTTTCGCAATTTCGCATCGCTGGTGATGACGGTAAGGCCTTTGGGCCTATTATCTTTTTCTACCAGACGCACTATCTCCGCATCGGCGGATTTGGCGAAGACTATCTTAAGCCCGGTTCGTTCCGTTTCGGCCCGGGGCTCGCCTGGGGGTCTCTTTGCGGAAGAACGACTACGGCCTCGCAAGCGGCTATCAAAAACTATCGTCATCTGCTCTTTTGTAAGCCCCTGGTAGCGGGAAAGGATTCTGAGCATCTCATCTCTTGCTACTTCCATATTCTTCTTGCCCGGTCCTTGCGGGCCGGGCCAGGGCGGGGTCATCTCCTCAAAGACACTGGGGCAGGCAAAGAGGAGATTATAACCATCAATGATTATCGGCATACTTCACTTCCCAGCATCTATTCTTGTCCCGTTACGGGGGTTTTCTCCGTTTCTTCAGGGCGAGCCAATTCCCGCAGTCTGGAACGGGCCTTCTCGGCGTAATGGCTTTTGGGATAGCCTTTCAGAAGGGCGTTAAGCGCCTTTTTTTCTTCGTCCGGGCGCTTCATCTCCCGGTGACATCTTGCCTCACGAAAAAGCGCCATAGGAGCGTAGTGGTCGTTGGGATACTCTGAATAAAGCCGTCTATAAACAAGAACGGCCCCTTCTTTTTCCCCAGCCTGCTTGAGAATGTCGCCTTCTAACAAGATGCCTCGGCATAAGGCTTGGTCAAATACAAAATCGCACTGATAGTCCCGAATCTCTTTTAGGGCTTCGTCAATCTTGCCCATATGCAAGAGAGACAGTGCCAGGAAATATTTGGCGTCATCCACATAGCCGCAGGTTCGGGAATAATTTGTAAGCACTTTGCGGAACTCTTCTGCTGCCTCGGGAAGTCGCCCCTCAAAGTAAAGAGACTTTCCCAGATAGTATGTAACGGTACCAGCGCAATAAGCGTGCGGAAATTCAGCCAAGAATTTCCTCGCCTCCTCAGCGACTCTGGCATATTGGCTCGGTCTAAAGTCCTTAATAATCTTCCGGTATCGCTCGTGCTTGCCCTGGGCCAGCGATTGTATATAAGAAAGTGCATAGGCTTGAGCAGCCTTCTCAAACGAGGGCCAAGATAAACCAGTTACCTCTTGTAGGGCCTTGCGGTAGGGCACGCGATTTAGAAGCAAGCGGCTTAGTTTTTTCACGGCCTCGCTGCCATATTGCTTTTCAATGTATTGGATAGCGAGAAAATCTTCAGCATGGTCGTCAAAAGTGTGTTTTTCCTCAAGGCCGTTAACCAAGTCTTCGGGTTGCTCCACAATGCCTAATAAATAACCGACGCGCCCCGGGCCTTCTCCGGAAGTATAAAGCGCCAGTCCCTCTCGTAGCCACTTGGGAATGCGTTTATAGGCAGAATAGCCCATATGAAGGCGCATCTGGGCGTGTGTCATCTCGTGAGTAACAACCTCTTCCACATCCATCGTCCCGGTTATGAAATACTCTGTTACGAGCAATATCTCTACGGCTTTGTAGCCTGAAAGCCACCTTACAAAACCACGCGAACCTCTGGATACTCCTTCAGGGAGATTTTCCACATCAATAAGACCGAGGGCTACACGGTCAGGCGCAACTGGAGGGATACCCAGCGAAGCCTCGATAGCTTCAGTAGCGTCAGCCTTTATTTTGGGCAAGCGTTTCTGAAGTTGCTTTATCTCTGGCCGGTTAAGATATTTTCCTTTATATGGGCCGTGGGGCGGTTGTGATGGCTCAGTGCTTGCAAGCACCCAGAGGCGCTCAATGTAATAAACGAGCACAAAGTAGAGGCTTGCGCATATTAGGATAGCGACTATGATTCGTGTTTGATTTTTCATAGGGCGAATTTTATCTCGCCGCCTACGATGGTATAACGGGCGCGGCCCGTCACTTCGCGGCCGTGGAAGGGGCAGTTGCGGCTTCTGGATTTGAACTTCTCTTTATCTATCTGCCACTTCACCTTGGGGTCTATTATGGTGATGTCGGCATCGGAGCCCACGGCCAGAGTCCCTTTGGGAAGGCCCAGGATGCGGGCCGGATTTGTGGTGAGTTTGGCGATGGCCTCACTAATGGAAAGGACTTCCTTCTCCACCAGTTCGGTGATAACGATGGGAAGGAGCGTCTCCATACCGATGACGCCAAAAGGGGCCAGGCTAAATTCCACATCCTTTTCCTCCAGGGCGTGAGGGGCGTGGTCGGAGACGAGGCAGTCTATGGTGCCGTCGGCAAGCGCCCTTTGCATCATCGCCACATCCTGTTCGGTGCGTAGCGGCGGGTTCATCTTAAAATTGGTATCAAAAGTCTTTACGCATTCATCGGTCAGGGTGAGGTGATGAGGGGTGGCCTCACAGGTGACGGGGACGCCGCGTGTTCTGGCGCGGCGCACCAAATCCACCGAGCCCGAAGTGGTGATGTGGGCAATATGCACATGCCCACCGGTATATTCCGCCAGGATAAGGTCGCGGCTTACCATCACCTCTTCGGCAGCCGCGGGCATCCCGGGAAGCCCCAGCACCGTGGAGACGAAGCCTTCGTGCATTACCCCTTCCTCAGAGAGGTTCTTGTCCTCACAGTGGTCAATAATAGGCTTTTTGAACATCTTGGCATATTCCAGGGCCCAACGCATCATCGCAGCATCTTTGACACAATCCCCATCATCGGAAAAGGCCACCGCACCGCCTTGAATAAGGCCTCCCATCTCCGCCAGTTCCCTGCCCTGGCGGCCCTTGGTTATGGCGCCTATGGGATAGATATGGGCCTTATTGGCGCGCTGGGCCTGCAGGAAAACGAACTCTGCTGCGGCCTGGTTATCTATGGCCTGGTCGGTGTTGGGCATACAGCACACGGTAGTAAAGCCGCCGGCAACAGCGGCAGAGGAGCCGGAGGCGATGGTCTCCTCCTCGGCCTTTCCCGGCTCTCTCAGGTGCACATGCATATCTATTAGCCCGGGAGTGACGATGAGGCCCGAAGCATCTATGACCTCTTCTGCCGATGCCCGCATCTCGCCCAGGGCCTCCACCTTGCCCTCGGCTACCAAAACATCGGCCACCTGGTCCAGGTCCTGGGAAGGGTCAATCACCCGACCACCTTTAATGAGTAAAGTTTTCATCGATTCAGCCTTTCTGCCTTTCAGCCATTGAGCAACATAACTTTATGGCTGATTCGCTGCCTGGCCGTCTCGCTGTTTCGCTTATTTATCACAAATTACACGAAAAAATAGAAAGGGATAGGTCCGATCGGACAAAGACAAAAAACACTTAGAATGGGAAGGCTAATCATCTTCACCCGAAGCTTTGCGCTTCTTCTGAGGTTCATTTGCCAGGTAGAGAAAATATAGTCTAATGCTCATTAAGCGGGCCCTTCCTGGGCGCCGGAGACAAGGTAAAGCACGGCCATGCGCACCGCCAG
>LIZR01000075.1 GCA_001302825.1 Planctomycetes bacterium DG_23
GCTTGCCAGGCCATAGAAGGTAAAGGCGAGATAACCCTCAAAACCGCCCAAAAGAGCGGCAATGTATTGGTGCTCATCTCGGATACCGGAAAAGGCATCCCCACAGAGAATATGGATAAGATATTTGAACCCTTCTACACCACCAAACCTGCCAAAGAAGGCACCGGCCTGGGGCTTTCCATCGTGCGCGGCATAATTGAAAATCACGGGGGAAAGATATCTGTCCAGAGCCAGGTAGGTAAAGGCACCATTTTTACCGTAAGCCTGCCTCTGGGCGCAGAAGCAAAGAAGTAGGGTGGAGGAGAAAATCCATTCCTCTTGGGCGGAATTGCTGCCTATTTAGGGGGTGTGCAGGATGAAAGATGAAAAAAAGACCAAAAGACAACTCCTCCAGCAAATACTGGTAATGCGCCAGCGAATTGACGAATTGGAAAACTCACAGGCCCATCAAAATCGGCCAGACGAGAGACATCAAAGTCTTGTGCAAAAGCAGAAAACTATAACTTACACACTCGATGATAAGAGAGACATTTCAATATCCCAAGGGGTAATCAAAAAGTGGCAGAATATTGTGGATATTTTGGCTAAAGTCATTAATGTGCCCGCTGCTTTGATAATGAAAGTCGACCCGCCTTATATCGAAGTTTTTCGCTCCAGCAAAACAAATGGCAATCCTTACAAAGTGGGAGACAGGGAGCATCTGACCGGCCTTTACTGTGAGACTGTAATAAAGACAAGAGCTAAGTTATTGATTCCAAACGCTCTGAGACATAAACGCTGGCGCAATAACCCGGACATAAAGTTGGGGATGATTTCCTATTTGGGCTTTCCTTTGCTGTGGCCTGACGGTGAGTTCTTTGGCACCATCTGCGTGCTCGATTCAAAGGAGAATCCTTACAGCAGAACATATGAGCAATTGCTGTTTCAGTTCAGAGAACTGGTGGAATCCCACCTCAATTTATTATTCCAGAATAAGAAACTCCAGAGGATTATCACCGAACGCAAGCAGGCTGAGGAAGAAATTGGAAAAGTTCAGGAGCGTTTTAGCGGCATATATAACTCCTCCAAAGATGCCATAGGGTTTAGCACTCTGGATGGCAGACTCTTGGATGTTAATGAGGCCTTTTGCAGACTGACGCGTTATTCGAGAGAAGAATGGTTAAGCGGAAAGAGGTATCAGGAGATAACCCCAGAAGAGTATCACGAATATGAAGCCAAGATAATACAAAGGATTATAAGAACAGGAAAACCGGAAGAATATGAGAAGGAATATATTAGAAAGGACGGTTCCCGCGTGCCTATCTTACTCACCACTTTTGTGGTACAAGGCGCTGAGGGCAAGCCCATAGGTATTGCGGCCATTATAAAGGACATCACCGAACGCAAGGAAATGCAGGAAAAACTCGTGTGTCAGGAACGCCTGGCTGTTCTGGGGGAATTGGCTGGCGGAGTGAGCCACGAACTGCGTAATCCTTTAGGAGCGATAAAGAACGCCGCTTACTTCCTCAGAATGGCCCTGGAAGAGCCTGAGCCGGAGGTAAAGGAAACGCTGGAAATACTGCAAAAAGAAGTGGCCACATCTGAGAGCATCATAGATGGCCTGCTTGACTTCGCTCGTCCAAAACCCCCGGCCCTGCGCAAAGTAGATGTTAATAACCTTGTCCAGGAGACGGTGGCTCGTATTGCGCTACCCGAAAACATCCAGGTGGTTAGTCAACCGGAGGAAAAGTTGCCGACCATCCTGGCTGACCCCGAGCAACTCATTCAGGTTTTCACTAATATCATACTCAATGCCATTCAGGCTATGCCCGAAGGTGGTAAGTTGACCATCAAGTCCAAGACCCCAAGTAAGGGTTGGGTAGCCGTCTCTTTTGCAGATACAGGAGAGGGTATCTCCGGGGAGAATCTGCAAAAACTCTTTGAGCCTCTTTTCACCACCAAGGCCAAGGGCATCGGCCTGGGACTGGCGGTCACCCGGGCCCTGGTGGAAAGGCATCGGGGCTTTATAGATGTTGAAAGCGAGGTAAGAAAGGGAAGCACATTTACGGTTAGAGTGCCCACGAGCGCTGGAAAGGGGAAGGATAATGGAGGAGAAGGCCCGCATCCTGATAGTGGATGACAACATCAGCCTCTTTAAAACTATGTCCTTCATCTTGGAACGCAAGGGCTACACTGTTACTACCGCCAAGGACGGCCCGGAGGCCATCGAAAAAGTCCAGCAGGCGCCATTCGACATAATCTTTCTGGACATCAAGCTGCCTCTTATAAACGGCGTAGAGACTTATAAAAGGATTAATAAAATCTCTCCTCAAGCCGTGGTAGTGATGATGACCGCCTATGCAGTTGAGGAGTTGGTTCAGGAGGCGCTTGAGGAAGGTGCTTACGGCGTCGTTTATAAACCTCTGGATATCGAAAAGGTGTTTGCCATTATTGAAAAGTCAAGACGAGCCAAGGAGAATGCGCTCATCCTGGTAGTGGACGACCATCCCGAGACCTGCGTTACCTTGAAAAACATACTCATCAAGCGGGGTTATAAGGTTGGTATGGCTCATACCGGTGAAGAGGCCACCGCTATGGCAGAGAAGAAGACTTATGACATCATCTTCATCGATATGAAACTACCCACCATAAATGGTCTGGAGACCTATTTAGCCATAAGAAAGACTAACCCGGAAGCAGCGGTCATTATGATGACCGCCTATCGCCAGGAGATGGCCGAACTGGTGGAAGAGGCCTTGGAGAGCACGGCCTACACTTGTCTTTACAAACCCCTTGATATAGAAAAGGTGCTCGTCCTGGTTAACGAAGTGCTGGAGAGAAAGCGAAAGGCAGGATGACTGAAGCCGCCCAAGGGATAAAAAGGAAAGAAAGCATTCTTATCGTGGACGACGATGAGAGCGCCTGTAAGAGCCTCAGTTTAGTTTTTGGCAAGAAAGGCTACCAAGTAGAAAGTGCTGCAACTGGACGAGAAGCCATTGAGAAGGCCCGGGCGAAATTTTTCAATGCCGCGCTTTTGGACATCAGGCTGCCCGATATGGAAGGCATAGAACTACTGGCCCCTTTACGGGAAGTTCACCCGGATATGGCACTGATCGTGCTCACCGGGTATGCCTCTTTGAGAACTGCGGTGCGGGCCCTGAACGACGGCGCATCGGCCTACATCACCAAGCCCTTGAATATAGATGAGGTGCTGCCTGTTCTCGGCGGCGCATTGGAAAAGCAGCGGCTCATTAGAGAGAAACAGCACGCGGAAGAGATGAGGACTGAATTGATCCAGCGCCTGAAAGAGAAGAATAACGAGTTGCAGCATCTCTTGCAGGAACTGCGAGACGCCCAGGCCCAACTTATTCAATCAGCAAAGATGGCCTCATTGGGGCAACTGGTAGTAAGTATTGCGCACGAAATCAATAATCCCGTGAGTTTCGTTTGCAGCAATGTCAGTCGCCTGCAAGAATATTCTGTCCGTCTAAAATCCTTCTATGAGAATTGCAAGGTACTCTTTGAGAAAATGGGGAAAGGGAATTCCTCTCAACCTCAACGCCTTCTGCCGGCTCTCGAAAGTATGGAGGAAGAAAGCGAGGTTGAGTTTATCATCAACGACCTCAATGCATTGGCCGCGGAAACCAAAGAAGGCGCTGAGCGTGTTCGCAAGGTGGTCAAAAGCCTGCGCAACTTCGCCCGCACCCAGGAAGAACGGCAAGCGGTAGATATAAATGATTGTCTACAAAGCACCATCCTTTTACTCCATAATCAAATCCAGGATAGGATAGAAATAGTGAGTAGTTTCGACCATAGAGCCCACATCCAGGGCTATCCTAATCAAATCAAAGAGGTTTTCCTCAATCTCCTCACTAATGCCTGCCAGGCCATTCAAGATAAAGGCAAAATTACCCTGGAGACGGCGGTGGGAGCAGGCAGAGTATTAGTGCGCATCTCGGATACCGGAAAGGGAATTCCCGAAGAAAATCTGAATAAGATATTCGACCCCTTTTACACCACCAAGCAAGAAGATCAAGGCGCAGGCATCGGACTTTCCATCGTGCGCAGTATAGTGGAAGGCCATAGAGGCAAAATATCTGTCAAAAGCCAACTCGGCCAGGGCACTATCTTCACCCTGACTTTTCCCCATAAGACCACACCTCACCCAGAGGTATATGAATGAAAAAGGACACTATTTTAATCGTGGATGACGAACCTAATGTCCTTAAAGCCGTGGCTCGCCTTCTTCGCAGTGATAAATATGAAATCTTCACTGCCGCCAGTGGTGCCGGAGCCTTAGATTTAATGGAGGCGCACCCGGCTTCACTAATTATCTCCGACCAGCGGATGCCGGGAATGAGCGGTGTGGAGTTACTCCAGGATATAAGAAAGCGTTATCCAGATACCATAAGGATTATCCTCACCGGAAGCACCGGAATTGAACATGCGGTCGGGGCCATAAATCGCGGCGAGGTATATCGCTATATCCTCAAACCCTGGCACGATGAGGATTTCCGCTTGACCGTGCAAAGAGCCCTGGAGAGATACCACATTCTTGAACAGAATAAGAGGCTCACCAAAGAGATAGAAAGACAGAATCGCGCCCTTAAAGAAGTCAATGCTCATTTAGAGGAGAGAGTTAATGAACGCACCAGAGAACTAACTGAAAGTTACCTCAGCACCGTGTTCGTCTTGGCCGCTGCGGTTGAGGTCAAAGACCCTTATACCAGAGGTCATTCCGAGTTGGTCTCTCGTTATGCCAGCCTCATTGCCCGAGAGATGGGGCTTTCCCAAAAGGACAAAGAGACAGTTCAGGTGGCCGGCCTCTTGCACGATGTGGGCAAAATTGCCATTGATGAGCGAGTGCTCCTTAAACCCGCACCCCTCACCGATGAAGAACGCCGCCTTATCGAAGCCCATCCGAAAAAGGCCGTATCTATCCTGGAAAGGGCAAAACTGCCCTGGGATGTAATCCCCATCATTAAGCATCACCACGAACATTACGATGGTTCTGGCTATCCCTGTCGGCTGAAGGGCAAAGAGATTCCTTCGGGCGCTCGCATTCTGGCCGTGGCCGACACTTTTGACGCGATGAATTCCCAGCGACCTTATCGTGAGGCCTACCCCAAAGAGATAATCGTGAGCGAACTTGAGCAGGGCTCCGGCTCACAATTTGACCCCCAGGTTGCGGCTTCTTTTCTTAGAGTGATCAGAAGAGATTCCCAAACCATCTTTGAGCGGGACCGAATGGCCTCTATTACCTTTACCGATTACCTTAAGAACAGGATATGAGATATGCCCAGACACACTATTCTTTTCGTGGATGATGAGGAAAATATTCTCAAAGCACTGGTGCGCCTTTTTCGCACTGAAGGCCACTTGCTTTTGACCGCAGCGACCCCCAATGACGGCCTTAAGAAAATAAATGAAAACCTGGTCTCTCTGGTAGTTGCTGACCACAGGATGCCGGAAATGACCGGGGTGGAGTTCCTTCGGCGCGTCAAGGAAGAGTCCCCGGATACGGTGCGCATTATGCTTACCGGCCACGCGGATGTGGATGTAGCCACAGAGGCCATCAACCGGGGTCAGATTTTTCGCTTTATCAGAAAGCCCTGGGATGAAGATGAAATTAAGAACATTGTGAAGCAGGCCTTAGAACACTACGAACTCATTACCGAAAACAAACGAATGGCTCGCATCATCACCAGACAAAACGAAATCCTCACCCAGCATAGAGAGGAACTTAAGGCGCGGGTCATTCAACTTACCCGCACCATGATAAATATAGAGCAAGAATTCAAACGCCTGGAACAAATTCTGGAAGAAGGTCTGACCTCTGTCTCAGACAGCCCCTCGGAAGCCGGACTGTCCGGCAACTGACGGACAGCGACGCAGTCCGTGGCTCGTCATTCGTCATTGGTCATTCAAATGACGAGTGACGAGTTCCGAGTGACGAATGACGAGTGCTCATTCCTCGTGAGCTTCCCGTCCTTGTTCTTCTGGCAGCGGTGCAAGATTATGCCGTGAGGAAGCCGGGGGCGGCCCGTGTCCTCTCATCCGGCCTTGGCCGAGGCCCAGTCGTCGCCTGCGCAGCGCCTCGAAATCCTTATTCCATCTCTCGAATTGCTCAGGGGTAAGTATCGCCCTGAGCTCGTCGCTCAGGGCTTTGTGCTCGGCTTCGACTCTGGGAAGGATTTCCTCGCGGATTTCCTGCAGAGCATGCAAACGCCTACGGAGCACTTCCGCCACCTTCAAGGTCTGTTCGTGGGTAAGGCCATACCTTTTTTGAATGCGCCTGGCCATCTGCTCAACACGGATGTCCGCATCTCTAAAGTGCTGTATCCTGGCCCTGACCCAGAGCAGGGTTGCGCCTGCGCCGATGGCCATCCCGCATAAAAGAATCACCGCCCCCAGTAGCATGGAGAGCCAAGTCCGCTTGTGCTTGCGGGGCAAGACTGGGGCCTCCTTTTGGGACCTTTCTGGTCTGGTTTCGTCGTTCATAAGACCACCATCTCCAGGGGAGCGAAGAGTTCTCTCATGGGATCGCTCAGGGAAAGCCAGCTACTAAGCCCAAAGAATAGAACCAGTGCGGCCGCCGCGGCAGAGGCAGCCGCAAATAGTGAAAGGGGTAGAATCGGGGAAGGTCGTCGCTCCATTATCCGAATGAGCACCCGTGAGCTCACATTGGTTGCAGGAGCCTCTTCCATTCTGGCTTGTCGCGCCAGTTCCTCAAGACCTTTCAGCGTGTCCATCCCAGTTCCTCCGCTAAGTTCTCGCGTTCCGCGATTTCCCGCAATTTCTTTCGCGCCCGGTAGGCGTGCATCTTCACCCTGCCGCGGCTCCATCCCATCCGTGCGGCAATCTCCTCTGTGCTCGACCCCTCGAAATATATTAAGGTCATTACCAGTCGGTCCGCCGGCCGCAACCTGGAGAGCAGATGATGGAGGATGTCAGCAGCCGCGGACGGCTGTTGGGGTCCACCGCGGGACTCGGCCTCGTCCAGATTTTCCAGCGGTACAAGTAACTTCTCCCTGGATTTCTTTTTCCAGTGGCGATATCCCACCCGGGTTGCGATGCGCTTGAGCCAGTGGAGAAACGGGGCATCGCCGCGGTAGGTGGCCAGGCTGGAGTAGGCTTCCACAAAGACATCCTGCACAAGGTCTTCGCAAACGGCGGGGTCGCGGGTGAACCGCCACATCTGCGCTGCCACTCGCGCTTCATATCGTTTGATGAGGCGTTCATAGGCCCCTCCGTCACCGGCAAGGGAAGCCTGGATGTCTGCGCGATCCTCATCGTACAAACCCATCCTGTTCCGACCTTCCTGAGTGCAGCAATACCAACAGGGGGCGCCGGGCTCGTCAATCGGGACCCAAACTGGGCAACCTTGCTTATAGCCAGTTTACACAATAGTCTGGACCATAGAAAGGAAATTAAGCATATATTAGGACGAAACCGGGACACGCGGGGTGCGGAAGAACCGCTCCCCGCGTGCTTGACCCGGTCGCTTTGGCAGTTACTCTTTTTCTGTAGGTTTGCCAAGGCGTTGTCTGAGTCGCTGCATAGCATTCCGTCGGGCTTCTTGCATCGTTTCCCTTGCTTCTTGGAAGGCCTCCAATTTGTTGATCTGCTCCGGCGTAAGCACCGCGCGCGACTCCTTCTGGATCTTCAATGTCAGAATTGCCCGCTCGGCGATGGTCGTGCCTATCTGAGCGGCGGTCTCACGGATTTTTACTTCATCTCCGGCCTTTACGGCGTCTCGCAAGGCACGATGGGCCTCGGCGAGCTTCTCGGCGACCGCCAGGGCCTCTTTGCTGTGGCTGAGCCTTATTTCCTTTAGTTTTTCCACCTGTTCGTCAGTGAGGTCCAGTCGCTGACGGATTGCCTGCCTGACACCTTGCAATCCTCCGCGGCCAAGGCTCCCATACCTCCGACCCCGCATGCCACCGCGCATCCTGCCCATCGGATGCTGAGCATCCTCAGGATGCATAGCGCCCATCATCCTTCCGTGCCCTGTCGGATGCCAATCGCGGCCAGGGCCCTTCTCCTCTGCCACAGCCACAGAACTCAAAGCCAACACGGCCAGGAGCGCGGCACCGATGAACAAAGTTTTCTTCGTAGCGTTCATCTCCTCGCCTCCTCAAAAACGTGTACCAAAGACCCTCTGAGGCTCCCATTGAGCCCCTTCTATCTTAATAGTGCCACAAAAGGGGCAAATGGTAACAATAAAATCTGCCATAATCTCAAGAAACGCCGTGAGGTCTACCGGCGGAAATTGGCAATTCGTCGCCAGCCCGGACGGGCCGAGGCCCGGCCGCCTCCGGCGGCAGTGGCGACGCTACAGGAAGATAGAAGGCCGACCTGAGGAGCCGTCACTATATGCCAGCAATTATCGCCGGTATAAAGTTTTTCCGGTTCCCAGCCCGTCAAAGGCCCGTACGGCCACCTGACGGACAGCTTGAATTGGCCCGCCGCTTTTTTTTCGACGAATATGGGGCTTTGTATCAATGAAAATGAATCTTCTTGTTCGGAGGTTTATTCTTTGCACCCAAAGGAAGGTGCTATTTGAAGGCCGTTTTGGCCAAAGTAGGAAAAGGGGTTGGATTTTTCTCTTGACCCGTATGGTTGAAGTGTGAAATATTGGGGTTAATTGTCTCGGCAGTTAAATGTATGTTGGTTCCTTCATTTTTTATCTGTAGCGGCCTCGTTGTCGTCAGGGCAGCCTCCCTTATGGTGAGGCAAACTCACATCTTGCAGTGGAAGGGGCAGGATAGATGGACAGTGGACTACCCAACATTTTGATTATTATCTGCCACGACCTGGGTCAGCAACTGGGATGTTATGGCGACCCATCGCTCAGGACCCATAATCTGGACAGACTGGCCCAGGAAGGCGTGCGCTTTGAGAACCATTTCTGTACCACACCTCTTTGCAGCCCCAGCCGCGGCAGCATCATCACCGGCAGATACCCCCATACCAACGGCCTCGTGGGGCTTGCCCATCGCGGCTTTGATCTGAATGAAGGCGAAGTGACTATGGCGCAGCGCATCATCTGAAAGCCCAGGGGTATGAGACCCATCTTTTTGGCTTTGAACATGAGGCCCGGGAGCCGGATATCGCTAAACTGGGATATGAATTCCTGCATCGGGCGCGTCCCTTCAAATGCGCCAATGTCACGCCTCAACTGCTGGCATTCCTGCAGGCGCGTGCGGCAAAGGAAAGCCCTCCCTTTTTGGCTATGACCTGCATCGCGCTTTCGACCAGGAAATGTATACGCCCGATGACCCAGAAGAAGTATTCATCCCTCCATATCTTCCAGATACGCCTGAGGTGCGGCTGGATTTGGCGCAGTTCCACGGCCTTATACACGCGGTGGACGAGTGTGTGGGGAAGATCTTCAAAACGCTGGAGGAAAAAGGCCTGGCGGAAAATACCTGGGTGATATTTACCACTGACCACGGCATTGCCTTCCCGCGGGCCAAATCCACCCTTTATGACCCGGGGATAAAGACTGCGCTCTTAATGAGGTGGCCGACCCGTTCAGGACTCCCGCCCGTACGGGCAGGGTCCCGAGGAGAAGGATTTGCGGGCGGCAGAGTCTTTCGCGAACTCATCAGCAACATAGATTTACTCCCCACCATACTTGAAGCCACCGGTGCGGAGGTTCCAGAGAGTATTCAGGGTAAAAGTTTCCTTGCGCTACTGCAGGGCCGCAAATTCGAGCCGCGGGAAGAAATATTTGCGGAAAAGACCTATCACGATATCTATGACCCCATTCGCGCCATTCGCACCACGCGCTTCAAATACATTCGCAGTTTTGAAAAGATGCCTAATTTGCCTCTTCCCTCTGACATCAGGAAGAGCCTGAGCGCCCGCTCCGTTCCAGAGGAGTTCAAAGGAGAGCGCCCGCTGGTGGAACTTTACGATTTGGAGGCCGACCCGGACGAAATGAATAATCTCGTAGGGAACCCTGAATATGCCGAGGTGGAAAAAGAGTTGGACGCCATGCTCACCAAATGGTTGGAAGATACTGAGGACCCCATTCTCAAGGGCCCCATTTCTGCGCCGCCCGGTGCAAAGGTCGGATAGGCCGACCCGCTGGCGGCATCGTGTTGAGACTCTTTGTATTGTTAATTGCTCCTTGTGGTGGTTTGCAATATGAGACCTTGTAAAGAAGGAGGAAAAAAGTGGGTGCGCAATTGCCGAATATTCTGATTATCATCTGCCACGACCTGGGTCAGCAACTGGGCTGCTACGGCGACCCCTCGCTCAGAACCCACAATCTGGATAGACTGGCCCAGGAAGGGGTGCGTTTTGAAAATCACTTTGCCACTACTCCCACTTGCAGCCCCAGCCGCGGCAGCATTATGACCGGTAGATACCCTCATACCAACGGCCTCATTGGCCTGGCTCATCGCGGCTTTGACCTGAATGAGGGCGAAGTGACTATGGCCCATCATCTCAAGGCAAAAGGCTATGAGACCCATCTATTCGGCCTGGAGCACGAGGCCCGGGAGCCGGACATTGCCAAACTGGGATATGAATTCATACATCGCAAGAAGGACACCCCCAGATTCAGATGTGAGGTTGTTACCCCTTATCTTTTGGAATTTCTCAACACGCGTAATGGAAAGGAAACTCGTCCTTTCTTCGCAATGACCGGTTATATCGAGACCCATAGTCCCTATGACTATGAAGGATATAAACCCGATGACCCCAAGGAGGTATTTATCCCGCCATATCTTCCGGATACGCCTGAGGTTCGGCTGAAAATGGCCAAGTTCCACGGCTCCATACATTTAGTGGATTACTGGGTAGGAAAAATCCTCAAGCTCCTGGAGGAGAAAGGCCTGGGGGAAAATACCTGGGTGATATTTACCACTGACCACGGCATTGGCTTTCCCCGGGCCAAGGGCACGCTCTACGACCCGGGCCTGAAAACTTCGCTTATTATGAGATGGCCCAAAGGATTTGCCGGCGGTAAGGTCTATACAGAAATTCTCAATAATCTGGATTTGCTGCCGACCATACTTGAGGCTATCGGGGCGCCCATTCCGGAAAATATTCAGGGAAAAAGTTTTCTGGCCCTGCTCGAGGGCCGCCCATTTCAAGCCCGTGAGGAGATATTTGCCGAGTCAAACTACCATGTTACCTATAACCCTATGCGGGCCATTCGCACCCAGCGCTTCAAATACATCCGCAACTTTGCACTGAGGCCGGATTTGCCGCCTCCCGCTGGCATAGCCTTCCAGGGAAAGCGCGCCTCGGCAGAACTTTATGATTTGAAGACCGACCCGAATGAGATGGACAATCTGGCCGGTAAGCCTGAATATGCTCAGGCGGAAAAAGACTTAGAACACAGACTCACCAAATGGATGAAAGAAACGGGTGACCCCATTCTAAAAGGGCCGGTTCCTGCACCGCCGGGGGTAAGGCTTGGAGCGTGAATTTGTTCGCCAGCAGAAGTGACCTCGCTCCACCTGCTGCTTCTTGAAATCCTGGAGTGGAGCCCTCGAGGGGGCACTCCAGCGAGGAATAGCAAAGTTATCCCAGCCCGGTTATTTGACCCACACCATTGAAGAAGCGGCGTTTGGTCTCGGTATTTATGCCCCAGTTCACCGGCGGGCTCTGAAAACCGTCCTGGTAATTATTCTCGCCGGCGTCATAATAGCCCCAGGAGGCGAAGTTTTCCGCGCAGGCAAAAAGGCATTCCGCATCGGTTCCCGCCTCATTAAAGACGATGGGCCTGGGATTTTCCTTAAAGGGGCGCATACTGCAGATGGTCTCAATCATATTTTTATGTGCAGCCGGACTCTGCCGATTTCCGTGCACCAGGATGAAATCCGCCGCAGATGCAATGTTCTCAGGAGGAATCCATCCGCCCGTGCCGCTGGTGGAGACCGGAAGCCGGCGGCCGTCTTTTTCAATTCTTTTAACGAGATTTATTAGTTCGTGAACCCTTGGGGGTTTGAGGATGGCGTGGTCATAGTGGGCTACATTACATTCATTATTGATTTCTACCAGGATATTCTTGTGGCCGGTGCCTAAAAGCCAATTAGTGGCGTTCTCTGTGGCGCGTATGACCGCCTCTTCATCGCCCAGAAGTCCGTCCTGCAGAAAGTAGAAGTAACCCACAATGGCCACCATACCCAGTTCATCGGCACGCTGGAGCACTTTGGCCATTCGCTTTAGGAACGGCTCTTTCACTCGACCATCGCGCTTGAAGGTGCTATTGACGTAGACTTCAGGATTGGGGCCGGGTTCCTCTGGATGGTGACTCTGTCGGAAGTCAAGGGCGGGCCTTCCTCCCTGGAAATTTACCGTGAAGCCCAGCAGGCCGTATTCCTTCCAGGCAGGCATATTTTGACAGAATTCCTCGGTATTCCGGTCCGGGTCCCATTTTTTGGTATCGGGATAGTTCCACCGAGACCTGGTGTGCGGATTTTCATCATCAAAAGTGGCCTGAATCATTCGGGAATTTAAGAGAAGGCCTTCAACGGACTTACCCCGAAACTCACGCCCCTCGTAAGTGGGCCGTCCATTGATAAAGAACTTTTCTCCCTCAATAGTGACTATGGTCTCTTGCATAATCTCCCCCTAACTCATACCACTGGCAAACAGCGCGCCGTCGCCAAAGCGGCTTTGGCGCGTCGGCGACCAATCGTCGCATCCCGCCGAAGGCGGGCCCGTACGGGGTCGCCTCTGGCAACTTGTCTGTGGTATAGAATCTTCTTTTGTCTTGTTTGCTCCATCCTGTTTCACTCGCGTCGGCCCGTACGGGCGATGTATCAAAAGGAAGCCCGCCTGCCGGCAGGCACGGCCGGGCCATCCTGCCTCATTGTGAACGCCGCCCGCCCTCACCGGTTATTTGAGCCACGGCATCGAAGAAGCGGCGCTTGGTCTCGGTATTTATGCCCCAGTTCACCGGCGGGCTCTGAAAGCCATCCTGGTAATTATTCTGGCCGGCGTCAAAATAGCCCCAGGAGGCGAAGTTTTCCGCACAGACAAAAAGGCACTCCACATTGGTTCCGGCTTCATTAAAGACGATGGGCGAGGGATTTCGTTTCCAAGCGGGCATACTGCGGATGGTCTCAATCATATCCTTATGTGAACCCGGGTCCTGAGCATTTCCGTGCACCAGGACAAAATCGATCACAGATGCAATGTTCTCAGGCGGAAGCCACCCGCCCCCACCGCTGGTAGAGACCATAAGCCGCCGGCCATCTTTCTTTTTGCTTTTTACCAGATTTATCAGTTCGTGGACCCTGGGGGGTTGAAGGATGGCGTGGGCATAGTGGGCCACACTGCATTCGTTATTGATTTCCACCAGGATATTCTTGTGGCCGGTGTCCAAAAGCCAGTTAGTGGCGTTCTCTGTGGCGCGTATCACCGCATCTTCATCGCCCAGAAGTCCGTCCTGCGAGAAATAGAAGTAACCAACAATGGCCACCATACCCAGTTCATCGGCCTGCTGGAGCACTTTGGCCATTCGCTTTAGGAAAGGCTCCTTCACTCGACCATCGCGCTTGAAGGCGCTATTTATATATACTTCAGGATTAGGCCCGGGCTCGTCCGGGGAATGACGGAGTCGAAAGCCGACAATCGGTCTTCCTCCCTGGAAATTCACCGTGAAGCCCAGGACTCCGCATTTCTTCCAGCCTTGCATATTCTGGCAGAACTCCTCGGTATTGCGCTCAGGGTCCCATTTCTTGGTATCGGGATAGACCCAGTTAGACCTGGTGCGAGGATTCTCATCATCGAAAGTGGCCTGAATCATCCGGGAATTAAAGAGAAGGCCTTCAACGGATTTACCACGGAACTCACGACCCTCGTAGGTGGGCCGTCCATTGATAAAGAACTTTTCTCCCTCAATAGTAACTACCGTCTCCGGCATAATCTCCTCCTAACTCATACTACTGGCAAATAGCCGATAAAATCACACATTAAGAACGCCGAAAATTTTTCACCTCCAATCCGGAATAGAAATATTGGCCTTATAATTGGAATCGTTGTAAAGGGGATTTCTGCGCGGGGCATAGATTTTGTTACCGGTCCGGCATTCGCGGGATGGGCTATCCTGGGTATAGATGTAAATTTGCTGCTGGTCCCAAACCACGAGTTCATCGCGCTCATCTCCGGTGAGGTTAAGGCCGTCGGAACACAATGTAGGGTGACCGTCTTCCGGGAACATCACCACGCGTCTTCCGTGGCCGTCCAGGAGCCCGCCTTCAATAGGATGGCCGGAGAGAAAGGCCAGTTCCGTCCCATCGCCTCGCCAATTTGCCAGCGGAAAGGCGCTCGCATAATGTACCGGCTCAAAGGTGGAAAGGATATCACCTTTTGAGTCGAAAAATGCGGTTATGCCCGGATTACCCCAGAAATTAATGGTAAGAAATTCCAGCCCCTTTAACTCCGGGCGAAAGTTGGCCACGCTCAGTTTCTGCACATGTCCCAGACGGTGTTGCCGCAGGATCTTGCCTTCGGCATCAAGCAAGATAAAGCCTTCATCCCCCGCGGCCAGGGCAATTTGCGCTTTGCCTTCCTCATTAAAATCAAAATTACCAATGGCGATGCCGTCGGCATGGTCCGAAAGGTCCAATTCCCAGAGCACGCTTCCATCGTGGTCAAGGAGTGTGTAACCCACCATCAACTCATCCCGGCCATCGCCGTCAATGTCATAGCAGGCTGGATAATGACCGGTATTGCAGGCGTGGGTCCACAGGAATTCGAGGTTGTGGTCAAAGACCCAGATATTGCGGTAGCGGTCCTTGAGCACAATTTCTTGCGCCTTTTTATCTCCTCGGCCAGAGAGATTGCAGAAAAGGATGGAATCGCCCACAATGCGTTCTAAGGGAACGCCTCTACCGGCCTTTGAGGGAGGAGATTTGGGTGTGGGCACGGAGCGTTTGATCTTGCCACTCGAGCCATCGGCAATCCAGAGGCGAAAGTCTTTGGTGAAAATCACTTCGGCCTGGCCATCGCCGTCAATATCGTGCACCTGGAAGGCGAGGTCTGCTGTGGACATCTTATTTTGGGGATTGGGCGTTCCTGTCTGCCAGAGGATATTCCCTTCCAGGTCACAGGCGGTGAGGCAACTTATCATCTGGTAGTTGCCCCTGTCTATGCTGTCCAGTTTCTGGGCAATGACCATCTCCAGTTTTCCGTCGCCGTTGAGATCGCCCCAGCGGATGTTTCTATCCGAGCCGAAACCGGCCGTGTCAATCTTTCGCCATAATTTTGGTTGAGGATACTCGCGGCGCAACTCCTCAAGTTCTCTTTCCTCTTTCTCTTTGGTGTGGATAAAAATCTCTTTTGCTTCGGTAGGCATCGTCACTTTTACTTTCTTGAATCTTGCCGGGGCCTCGGCGAGAAAGCCGACTTTTCCCTTTAGATAAACCTCGTCTTCTGCTTCTAAGAGGAGTTCGCCATTGACTAAGGCGCGTAAATTTCTCTTCTGGCATTCCACTTTCAGTTCATAGTATTGGTCGCTGGTAAAAGAGAAGGGTG
This sequence comes from Planctomycetes bacterium DG_23, assembly GCA_001302825.1. Lineage (GTDB taxonomy): Bacteria > Planctomycetota > DG-23 > DG-23 > DG-23 > DG-23. The sequence continues at coordinate 15,484 of LIZR01000075.1, forward strand.
CCGAGGCGAGCGAAGTAACTTCTTCGTGTTTGCGCCGAACCAGGGAGATTTCATCACGGGAAAGTTGCAGGGCATAGAAGGAACGGCAATCTTGATAGCGAAAGACGAGGCCGGAGATTCGCTCAAAGGACAGCGGACGCACCAAGGCGCTTAAGGTGTAATCTTTCCACTCTTCATCGCCGGTTACCAGAATAGGGGTATGCCGTTCGGCAAGGATAGTGGCCTCCATCGCCTTCTCACCTGCTTCTTCCACCACTTTCCAGGGCGGGCGCCGCCAGCCATAGTAAACGGTGGCTTCCCGCCACTCGCCCTGATAATGGCTGATGGGCACGATATGATATTCCCCCAAAGCGCCGGTAACTTCAGAGATTTCCCCTAAGGGAAAAGCGGAAAAGTCATCATAGAAGATGTCTGAAGTCTCGTATGCCACATCTAACCTCTTATCTATGATGTGCCTTCAGAAAAGAGATTTATCCATAATATAGGCGACTTTCTCATTCCGTCAACTGAAAATTGCAGCAGCCACTTAATTAAGAACTGGACAAGGGGCAGTCTTGTCCTTACAATTCTTTAGTGTATAGAATTATTGTATGACTGGACAACTTCGGTAGGACTTCATTAGGAAGTCCATAATCAAGACGGTTATGGATGAAAAGGCGAATTGTCATTCTGATTTTTCTCGTCCCTCTGACTGCTTGTTATGGATGTGGCAAGAAAGAGGCAGAGGAAAAGAGTCTCTTCCTCGTCGCCGTGGAGGGTAAAGCCGGCTATATAGACAGTAAAGGCAAGATAGTCATCCAGCCCCAATTTGATAATGCCAATGCCTTTTCCGAAGGCCTGGCGGCGGCAAGGATTGGGTTTAACTGGGGCTATATCAACAAACGTGGCCAGGTAGTTATCCAGCCCAAGTTCGCCATCACGCTTCCCTTTTCCGAAGGGCTGGCATCTGTGGAGATGGGGAACAAAATGGGCTATATAAATAAGAAAGGGAAATGGGTCATCGAGCCCTCATTTGACTATGCCACTACTTTTTCTGATGGACTGGCCCTGGTGAGGATAGGTGAGAAGTGGAGCTACATTGATAGGACTGGCGAGACGGTGCTTGAGCCTAAAATAGGGTTTCGGTTTCATTCTTATTCCGAAGGCCTGGCCCTTGTAGAGATCCCGTCCGGTTGGGGCTTCATTGATAAAACCGGCCAGATAGCCATCGATCCCAAGTTTAGTTTTGCTGGACCCTTTTCTGAAGGCCTGGCATTTGTAAGAATTGAAGATGAGATGGGCTACATTGATAAGACGGGTGAGATTGTGCTGAAGGTTCGGTGCGAGTTTGCCCGTAATTTTTCCGAAGGCCTTGCGCCGGTTAAGATGGATGGCAAATGGGGCTATATTGATAAAACAGGTGAGATAGTTATTGAGCCTCAGTTTGGTGATGCCGAGCCTTTTTCGGGTGGGCTGGCGGCGATAAGGATTGGCGGAGAATTGGGCTATATCAATAAGCGAGGTGAAATAGTCTGGGAACCTTCGCTATAGCGATACAGGAATGGAGCCGTCAGGGGCAGTTGCTTCTTTTCTACCGTAATTTGGCATCCGCTGCGAGTGACCACACGCGGAAGTTGGCATATATGCCGCTAACCGTGTGCGCCATCTGACGCAGACCAATCATCCCCCCGCCG
>LIZR01000076.1 GCA_001302825.1 Planctomycetes bacterium DG_23
ACGCAGACGGGCGCGGCCTTGCGGTCAATCTCGCCCATCAATCTATCGGCAAAATTCTTTCGGGGCATACTCCTTCCTTTATATAGCAGGCATTACTCATAAGTATGAGTCAAGTCCCGTTCGGACTTAGCCGCTTGCTCCAGGCGGCGATAATTGGTGCGCAGTTTCTCCAGTTCCTCAAGTCTGGCATTGGGGTTGGACAAGGCCTGGTAGATTATGGCGCCTTCGCAGTCTCTGGGCACGGGCAGTTCAGCCAGATGGCAAATAGTAGGAGTGATATCCGTGAGCCAGACATTACGCTTTAGAACTTGACCCTTTTTGACGCCGGGACCGGCCATAATGAATAGCCCCCGCACAGAACCCACGCCGAATTCGCCCGTGGTAATATGCACGCCGTGCGAGGCTCCAAATTCCGGCCTTATGGCATAGAGGATATCGCCGGCCATATCGCCGTAAGTGCCCAGGATGCGAGCATCTTTATTCTTCAGGGCGAAGATTACCGGGCGAAGTCCGGTCTTTTCATCCACGTAGTCATAAAGCGCCGCGATAATCTCCTCGCAAACCTTTTCGTATTCTTCACCCGGTTCAACGAACCCTTCTGGGTCTCGGCCCTTGAGGTTTACGAAAACCTGGGCTGCTACCGACTGCCAGGCCCTGGTCTTAGACCAATCCACCAGCTCTTCTCCAGTCTCCGAATCCTTCTTGGTGACGACGAGGCCGGCCTTTTCGAGTATGGGCCTCACCACAAAGGGGCCGACGGAAGGCACCGCACCGTGGTCTGAGGTGATAATAATGAGCGCATCCTTGCCAGCAATCTCTAAAATTTTCCCCACCTGTTCGTCAAAGATTTCATAGAGGCGAAGGTCAGCAGCCTGGAACTCTGCCACCCGGTCAGGGTCTTTGGCGGTCAGGGGTTCCATATCGTCCAGGAAGCGATGATAGGCCCAATCGGTGATGTGGTTGTGCATAAAGAACAGGTCCCATTCTTTGTGAGTGAGTAGATATTCAATGGCGGCAGTGGTCCATTTATTTTCCAGTTCCTTGACTTCCACATAAGTTTCCAGGTCAATCCATTCCAGGGCCAGGGGCCGAATTCCGACATTGGCCATAGGGAAACCTTCCGAGATGCTTTCCAGTTCTTTGGCTATGTCCTCGGGGAAGGACCAGTCGGAAAGGCAGGAAATGGGGGTGAAGTAAAGACGGAGTTTCGCCGCGTCTCTGGAAAGTTCTACGAGTTTCACCATAAAAAGGGCGTCTTTGGCGCCTTTATCACTCTCAAAGGTTTCACGGATGCGCCCGGACCATTCTCCCTGGGAAATCTCGGCCATAGGAGAGCCGGCATCCTTTTCTTTAGCAAGGATAACCTTATCAAAGCCCTTGCCCCTGGTGTCCAAGACCAGGAGCCACCAGATGGGTTCTTCTACCGGATAGTAAGCCATAGGAAAGATAATCTTGAGGGGGGCTTCAAGGGCCCGCTTATGGGCAGGCATATTTTCCCACTCTTTGGCCTCGGTGAGTTCAATTTGGCTTGCCCGGGGATACTCCTCGGTGGTAAAGGCCTGTTCAGCGCCGAGAGACACTTCAAACTGGCTCCCTCGCAAACGCCATTCATTTATGCTTAATCCTGCGCCTCCGACCTGGATGCCGTTCTTGAGAGTTGTAGGCCAGGTAGAAGGATAGTTAAAAATAATGCATTTCTTGCCCACATCCTCGGCCGCATTCCAGATATACTGAGCACGGCAGTACTCACTAAGAAAGGCCTGATGCATCTTGTTGAGCGGCTCACCGGGGAAGTGAATACTGAAGCCGGTTATACCATGGGTGCCGGGCCAGGCTCCGGTAACGATAGTGGTCCAGTTGGGTGGGGTGATAGTGGGATGAGGAACTAAACAGTTTTCTGCAAATACCCCTTCTTTAATGAGCCGGCCCAGATGGAGCAGTTTCCCCTCCTTCACATATTTATAAATGCGCTTCGGTATGGGTGCATCAATCCCAATGAGAGCCACCTTCTTCACCTCGGCCATCTTACTCTCCTTTCTCTGAAGGCTTCACCTGTTGAAAGCATCCTTGAAATTAACGAAAACCCGAAACAAAGTCAAAGAGAATTTTACCTTGAATATGAATGTCGGCAGGGATATTATGACGCTGAAGATATTGAATTTCTTGAATGAGGCATACCCAATGTCGGTCGACAAATTTGCTTTGAGAAATCTCAAGGACAAAAGGGTTCTGGTGATGGGATTGGGGCTCTTTGGTGGCGGGGCCGGTGTGGCCCGATTTCTGGTGAACCACGGGGCGCAGGTCACCGTAACCGACCTTAAAGGGGAGGAGGACTTACAGGAGTCGCTGGAGGCCTTAAAGGGGCTACCCATAAGATATAGGCTCGGCGGGCACAAAGAGGAGGATTTCAAGGATGCAGATATGATTGTGGTAAACCCTGCAGTGCCCAGGGAATCGAGATTCTTAGAGATTGCTCGCAAGGCGGAAGTGGTCTTGGAAACGGAGATGAACCTTTTCTTTAAGCTTTGTCCGGCGCGCATCATAGGTATAACCGGCACCAATGGCAAATCAACCGTAACCGCCCTCGTTGGAAGCATACTCAAAGAGTTTCATCCCGGAACCTGGGTGGGAGGAAATATAGGCAGGAGCCTGCTGGAGGATGTGGAGAAAATAGGCACGGGCGACCTGGTGGTTCTGGAACTCTCAAGTTTTCAACTCGAGGCCCTGGGAGAAATCAAAAAAAGCCCGCAGGTGGCGGTGGTGAGCAACCTCTCGCCCAATCATCTGGACCGACACAAAACCATTGAGAATTATATATCTGCCAAGAAAAATATCCTTCGCTTTCAAGGGCCCGAAGACTTTGCCATACTTAACCGGGATGATGCGGAGGTAAAAGGCTGGAAAGGAGAATGCAAATCCCAGGTCATATTTATAAGCACCGAGGAGGAACTTCAAGAAGGGATATACCTTCATCGAACCAACGCGGGTCAGGGCGGGGAAACTGGCCAAATCCTCGTGCGACTTAAGGATAAGGAAGAGGTGTTGGATGTAATGAAGGATTTTCGCCTTCCGGGCAGACATAATTTGGAAAATGCCCTTCTGGCTGTGGCCGCGGCCTACATTCTGGAGGCCAAAGAAGAGCACATTCGGGCTGGCCTTTGCGAATTCAAGGGTCTGGAGCATCGTCTGGAGCCGGTGGCCGAAATCGGAGGCGTGAGATATTATAACGATTCCATCGCCACCACACCCGAGGCGACCATAGCCGCCCTTGCGGCTCTAAGCGGGCCCATAATCCTCATCGCCGGGGGCTACGACAAAGGGCTTTCCTTTGAAGGATTGGCCGAGAGGATACGGGAGCGCGTAAAGGCCTGTGTGCTTCTGGGCCAGACGGCGTTAAAAATAAAAATGGCCATAGGCCAAGCGAGGGAATCTACCCCGGAGATAAAGGAGGCATCTTCGCTTGCTGAAGCCGTGCAGGTAGCACGCCTTATGGCAGTGCCCGGCGATACCGTGCTTCTTTCGCCGGCCTCAGCCAGTTACGATATGTTCCGCAATTTTGCCGAACGGGGAAGGCAGTTTAAGGAATTGGTGACCGCGGATGCCGCAGATTAAAAGGAACCCTGCGGATTACGCGGATACAAAATTAGGATGCGAATTACCACGGCGTTCAGCGGTCTTAATACCAAACGCCCACAAAGAGGACATCCTCAAGGGAACCGGATAGGCCAGTGGGCGCCTGCCCGAAGGTCTGAGAGACCGCTTTCATCTCAATGTTATTTTCCTCTGCCCACTCGCTAATATACTGGCCCAGATACTCCAGACCCTGGCGCGAGACCTTGCCATGGAAAAATCTCACCTTTTTCACCTCTTGCCCCCTTTCTTGTTTTTCAAGCAAACCGCAATGTTTATAAAGTATCGCGCTGCCAGCGGGCGGGAAATTCGATAACATAAGGCCCTGCAAAATTCAAGGCTGCAAGTTTCTGATAAATCGGTCGCCAATAGATGTTGCCCAGGCCCACGGGCAGATGCTGGTCTTCTTTTCCGAAATTATCGTGGAAATGGGTATAGGAAATTCTCTCAGCGAATTCATCCAATAGCGAATCGCTTCCAATGGCCAAATTTGCATGGCCGAAATCGAGACTGAGCCCCACATTGGCAGAACGAAGGCCGGCGAAAAAATCGCGCAGGTGTTCCAGTTTGGAGCCCAACTCTCCATCTCTTTTGCCAGGAAGATTTTTAATGCAAATCTTAATGTCCTTTGCCTCCGGCCGCCGGGAGGCCCAGCGGAATAGGTCTATCATCCTGGCCAGGCCGATTTTTTCATCCGGCGAGCGACCCAGATTGAGAATGAGATAAGATGCCTTCATCTGGCGCGCCTGACCAAGGAAATCGAGCAAGAGCAGCCGGCCTTTGGAGCGGGGAAGTTCGGCGAAGTGGGCCTGGGGATAGTAGGCCACAAGCATATCATTTTCTTGCGCCAGGCGCTTTATCTCCTGGCGCTCATCCGCGCGTGTCGTGTGGCTGGACCGCAAGAGCGGCTGCTCGGCTCTTGAGGAGTCGCGCTCTTGAAAAAGACAAGGGCCTGTGGAAAACTCCAGGAGGTTCAAGCCCCAAGACGCAGCCTTTGCGAACGCTTCCGGCAAACTGGCGTAATCGAGATAGGCCGTGGATATTCCTGTTATCATTCTTTAATCCACTAAAATATGAATAATCTATATATTTTAATCTTGACAAGCTCAAGAGACAAAAGTTATTTTATGGTTTTGCAGTGGCGTGGACCAGAAGTTAATCCAGGCCATTTCGGGATGACCCAACCCTCTTGTTAATGGATGAAAAATGGAAAAGGAAATTTTCGAAAATCCACCTAAAGAATTCCGGGAGGCCCCTTTCTGGTCCTGGAACGATGTGCTTGAAGATGAGGAACTCATCCGCCAGATCGGCCTGATGGATGAGGCGGGCTGGGGCGGCTTCTTTATGCACGCTCGTATAGGCCTGGTGACGCCATATTTGAGCGAAGAGTGGATGGAAAGGATAAAGACTTCGGTAGCCGAGGCCAAGCGTCGAGGGATGGCGGCCTGGCTTTACGATGAAGACCGCTGGCCTTCTGGCCGTGCAGGATGGATAGTGCCTCGTATGGGTGCACGATACCGAAACAAGGCCCTATGTCTCTTCGAAGATCAACTGCCGTCCACCGACCCAGAATGCTGGGAGACAGTTGCCGCTTACAGCGTTCGCAAAAAAGACGGCCGGCTAAGCGAGGTGAAGGAAATTTCTCCCGGTGAAGTGGAAAAAGAGGCGGGCAAAACCATCCTCTACCTTGTTCAATTCACCGCTCCCCTGGGCGACGAGCGCTCTGATGTGAGACCTTATGTGGATTTGATGGACCCAGAGGTGGTGCGAGCCTTTATTGAATCAACCTATGAAGCGTATAAGAAGGAAGTGGGTCAAGAATTTGGCCGCATAGTTCCCGGGATATTTACAGACGAACCGTGTTATATCATTACCGGGCGAAAGATACCGGAGGAGGCCGTACCCTGGACACCAAGAATGCCGGAAGAATTTGAGCGCCGTCGCGGCTACTCTTTGAAAGACCATCTTCTTTCGCTTTTTTATGAGATAGGACCGTGGCAGAAAACGAGATGCGATTTCTACCGCACGGCCACAGAACTCTTCTTAGAGGCCTTTAGCAAGCAACTCTATGAGTGGTGCGAGGAGGCGGGCATCGAACTTACCGGGCATTTCCTGTCTGAAGATACTTTTAACGGTCAGATAGGGCGGATAGGCGCGGCGATGCCCCATTATGAATATATGCAGCAGCCCGGTATGGACCATTTGGGCCGAAATATTAAGAATGCCATCACTGCCAAGCAGGTAGCCAGTGTGGCCGAGCAAATGGGAAGGTCTCGCGTCCTCTCCGAACTTTATGGCTGTTCCGGGCATAACTTCTCATTTGAAGAGCGAAAATGGATGGCCGACTGGCACTTAGTCCTGGGGATAAATTTCCTCAATCCCCACCTCTCGCTTTATACTATGCGCGGCTGTCGCAAGCGCGACTTCCCACCTAACATATTCTTCCAACAGCCTTATTGGAAATACAATAAATGGACAGCAGATTATCTGGGCCGGCTCTCATACGCCTTGAGTCAAGGAAAGAGGGTTGCCGACATCCTCCTCATACACCCCATAGAAAGCGCCTGGGCACTCTTTAGCCCGAAAGACAAGGGCGCCGTGGATGAACTTGATCAGAAATTTGTTGACATTCTGCACCTTCTTCTCGCAATTCATCGGGATTTTGAACTGGGGGATGAGAGCATAATGGCCCGGCACGGAAGAATTAGCCAGGGGAAATTTGTAGTGGGCCAGCAGCAGTATTCTTTGGTCATCGTGCCGCCGGCACTGACCCTTCGGGAATCCACCGTGGGGCTCTTGGAAGACTTCATAAGCCAGGGAGGAAAAGTCCTTTTCCTCGGAGAAAAGCCGAGTTTGATAGAGGCACGGGAAGATAGCCAGGGCCGCCTGAGCAGCATTTTCACGCGCTCCTTTTCGCCTTCCATTGAGCGGGAGAAGATAGTGCGCTTTTTGGATGAAACCCTTCCCTTTGATGTGAAAATTGAAGGAGAAAATGCCGATAAGGTCTGGTATCATCATCGAAGGACGAAAGACGAGGACATCTATTTCTTCGCCAATACCGATATCAAGCAAGAGGCGGGCTTAGAAATTAGCCTTCGGGGTCAAGGGAAGATGTATTATTGGAATTGTGTTACTGGCGAGATGGAAAGAGCGCGCTCGACATCGGAAGATGGCCTCCTGAGATTTGACCTGGCGCTTTTAGGGGGCGGTTCGGCACTTTTTACCGTGTCATAGGTCGGCGTTCTATTTTGGAGAAAATTTCCGGACAAAACATTATGAAAAAGGAAAAACCAAAACAGTCTGTGTCTTTTGAGGGCAATTGGCTCATTCGCCGTCTCGATTACAACGCGCTGGTGCTGGACTACTGTCGCTTTCAAATAGCCGGCGGAAATTGGAGCGATGAAGTGCCTATCTTTAAGGCCCAGGAGGCCGTCTCGGATGCTAAAGACAATTTCCAGTTAGAATTATCATTTCAAATGAAGGCCAGCCCGGAGGCCCTTTACCAAGCCTCGCGCCGTGACGGTCAAGGTGCGATATTCCTGGTTTCGGAAACACCCGAAAGATTTCAGATAACCCTTAATGGTAAGCCCTTTACCTGGCAGGACGCGGGCTTCTGGCTGGACACCAGTTTCAGAAAATGTTCTATAGGGGCTTATGTGAAAGAAGGAGAAAATAAGATTGGGCTTGGAGCAAAGTGGGAGCGGGCGCTGGAACTGGAGACTTCTTATATCGTGGGCGACTTTGCCGTGAAGAACAAGAATTACCGCGAATTTGCCATCATCCCGGAAGAAGATGTGGTTGAAGGGGAAAATCTGGTGGAAGAAGGGTATCCTTTCTTTGCCGGCTCCGTAGAGTTGCAAAAGACCATTGAACTTGAATTTAGGCCCGAGGAGGCGGTGCTTTCTTTCCCGGACCTTCCAGCCACGGTGACTGAGGTGGAAATAAATGGCAAGATTGCCGGCTCCATAATCTGGAAGCCTCATTCTTTAGAGGTGGCCGAATTTGTAAAGCCCGGTGAGAACCGATTTCTGGTGAGACTTACTAATACCTTGCACAATCTCTTGGGCCCACATCATCACATCCGGGGTGAGATCTTAAGCACCTCTCCGCGCATATTCAGCGACGAAGCAAATTGGAAGGATGAATATACCCTTCTTCAGTGGGGAACGGAAGGAATGAAACTTACCTGCAAATGAGACTGTGTTAGTTTTCACGGTGATTTCGGCATTTCCTTATTCACAGCGACTTTAACAAATAAAAAACGGACCCGCGCAGGGTCCGCTCAAAAATCGTTTCCTCACAAACATTTCAATCTGGAGAAGGGGATGAATCCCCCTCGGTTTTTATCTCTTTTTCCTCCTCCGCCATTTGGGCCTTTAGTCGGGCGCAATTAGGACAGGAAGAGTGGGTGAGTTCATCCGGCAAGTGAGACAGAAAAGGCCTATCCAGAAAAGTGTGCCCGCAGGTGGGACATACCGCTGCGACATAGGCCTCTCCCTCGCCTTCCGGACAGGGACCCGGGCCAATACCGTGGCCCTTCCACACTTCTTGCATCCACTTGGAATTTCGCCGACCGGTAAATCTTTCAAGTGTTCCATCGGGACGGATGCAGATGAATTGGTATATCTTATCCGGTGGTTTCTGAGTAACCTGCTGCCAGATGAGGTAAAGCCCTATGAGCAGTACAATCACTGCGGCAATAGCCACCGCTTTGTTGGCCTGCCAACCAACGGATTTGTAGTTGTTTTGCTCACTCATTTTCTAAAACTTTCCGGGCCGCCCCAAAGATGGAAGGCGGCCCGGAATTATTTGCCTGTTTGGTTCAGGCGAACCTACGAGGCTTATTCGTGCGCGTCGAACTCTTCCCTGCCGGCCCAGAAGTGACCATCCCAGTACCGAATGGGGAAGCAACGGACAGTGCCGTCATCCATGCAGCTGCCGTCGCCCAAGTGCTTGAATGGCCTCATCAGAGACACATGGCCGTCGGCGAAGGCGATGTTAGCCCCACCACCATGCCGGAAGTCAAAAGCATTCTGCCTTTTGGTGTTCAAGATGGCGTTGAAACGCATCATCTTGTAAGTTGAGGGCACATCACCCTTACACCAGTGCAGCATAAAATCGCCATCCGCGAACACGAAAGTCTTGGCAGGCTCGACCAAGTAGTCAGCGAAGCGGAAAAACTCATAGGTGCATTGGCAAATAACATCATCTGGCCAAGCGCTGTCGCCGCCACCGCCATAACCACTGTACCAGGTATCATCTCCTGGGCTATAGCATCTCCACGAAGCGCTACCAAGAGGCCCCTCGTTGGCTACATAAGTAGAGACAACGCCTTGGGGCATCATGCAATCGCCTTCAAGCTGCCCTATGGTACTGGGGCAGACAAACGGATTGCGGTCTATCATCATCGGCCTGCACCACGAGTCGAAGTCCATATTTATGTATCCAGACCAAACAAGGATCCCTTCCCAGGTCATATCTACGGGATAACTCCCATCGCAGTCATAAAAAGGCATCCCTGCAATACAGCTGAGCTTCCAGTCGTTGCAATACATTATCCAGGCCAGGACGATCTGTTTGAGGTTGGACTTGCACTGCGCGGTGCGGGCGTTTTCTCTTGCCCTACTTAAGGCAGGCAGGAGCAATGCGGCCAAGATGGCGATTATAGCTATGACCACCAGGAGCTCGACAAGCGTAAAGCCCCCTACCTTTTTCCTTAAGAATCTCATTAAAAACTCCTTCGGCTTTTAAGCCAAAAACAACTTCCACTCTCCAAACTACTGAATTCCGTGCTCCTTCACCCCCTTTAGAAACCTCATCTCACTGCACAGAGGCGCGCGCAGGATTTTCCTTTCCTACGACGCCCGGTCCGCAACTTGCGGACTCACCCTAAAACCCGGATAAAGGTACCTATTAGTGCATATATAGGATAACTCACCTCCCTACAGCCTGTCAAGGATTTTTTACAAAAATTTCACAAAATTTTTACACACAGGCGTTTTTTTATAACTCCATAAACATCAAGATATTAAGTCAGAAAAGAGGGGGTAAGCAGATTCATAAAATTGATTTTTCGTCCCCATATTACCTTCGCCTGCCCCCACTTAAAAGGCGGAGATTAGCCTTACGGCCTTCCCGGATAAAAGATTCTTGGCCAAAGCCCGCAAAACTTATTCAATAATCGCGCGGCTCGCAGGAACCACCCCAGAAGTACCCACCCCGATAGTCCCGGGAAAAGGAAATGATACTTGCGTCGGTGAATTCGCCACCCGTGGCTCTCGCGCCAACCGGTCTCAGAAAATCCACATGCCCATCCATAAAGGCAAAGTTGGCCCCACCCGAATGCCGGAAATCGAAGAGATTCTGATGAGTGGTCCTTATAACTGCGGGACCGCGTAACTCCATCCAATCAGAATCAACCAGAATCCAGGTGAGTTCAGGCCTGGCGAAATTGTCAATAGGCCAGGCCCAGTCAGCAGGAGGCGGACCTTCCCTCCACCAACCACAGCCCATAACCTCCTCGTTGCAAGCATAAGAACAGATGATGCCCAGGCTGTCACTACCGCCAGAGGCTATCTTCGGCATATGGGTAGGACAAACCAAGGGATTTCTCTTAAGGCCCATCGGCTTACACCAAGAGCCAAAAGACACATCCAAATATCCAGCCCAGATAAGGGTTACCGGCCAGGGGAAGTCCTCTTCATTATTATCGCAAGGGTCGGACATAGCCAGGTAGCCGATATAGATATGGTCATAATCGTGCGCATACATAAGCATAACCAAGGCAAGTTGTCTGAGATTGGATTTGCATTGCGTGGAGCGAGCCAATTCCCTGGCCCTGGTCACCGCGGGCAGGAGTATCGCCGCTAAAATGGAAATTATACCTATCACCACCAGAAGTTCAATGAGGGTGAAGGCATCTCCCTTTTTGTGCGTCAATATCCGGACACTCTTCCCAGCCGTAGGCCGAAAGGGATTTTGAGGCTCTCGGCTTACACTTCAGGATTACAAGAGCCTCTGGGGGTTTTCCAGAAGTTCCTTTATCTTCCCCAGGAAGTTGGCGGCTGCCACTCCGTCGGTGAGGCGATGGTCCGCAGCAAGCACCAGGGTCATCATCTTTGTGGCTTCAATTTTACCGCTGTGCACCACCGGCCTTTCTTCAATCTGGCCTGCGCCCAGTATGGCCGCCTGCCCCGGCGATATGATAGGAATGAAATTCTTTATACCAAACATACCCAGATTGGAGATGGTGAGCGAGCCCCCCTGGTACTCATCCGGAGTAAGTCTTTTTGTTCGGGCCTCTTCGATTAACGCACGGGTCGCCTCGGCTATTTCAGCCAGCGCTTTTTTATCCGCGCCGCGCACCACAGGTGCGAGTACCCCCTCGTCAACTGCCACAGCCAACCCTATATCAATCTCCTCTCTCTGGCGTATTCCAGCCTCGGTATATTCGACATTAAGTCCGGTAAACTCTTTGAGCGCCAGGCCGGAAGCCCTGATAAAAAGGTCGCTGAAAGAGATTTCTTCACCCTTCTTCTTGAGTTCCTCTCTCATCTCCACCGCCCGGGACATATCCACATCCATCGAGATATAGAAATGGGGTATCTCCCGTTTACTTTGACTCATACGCTGGGCCAGAATACGGCGCATAGGACTAATCAGTGTGCCCTGGGCGTGGTCCATTACATCCTTCTCAGTAATCCGTCCGCCTGGGCCGGAACCTTTCACCTTATCCAACTCCACGCCCTTTTCCTTAGCCAGCCTCCTGGCGCGGGGCGAGACCAGAATGCGTGTCTTCCCCGGGCCCGGAACTGCCTTTTCCTCCTGCAAGGTCTCAGGCCGAGGAGCCACTTTTTCCCGCTTCTCGCGTATTTGCTCTGCCAGGTATTTCTCAGGAATAGGCTCATCGGCATCCCCCACTAAGGCAATGGTTGTGCCCACGGGCAAAGTCTCCCCTTCCCGGGCCAGTATCTTGCGCAAAGTGCCGGTGAAATATGATTCCACCTCCAGGGTAGCCTTGTCCGTGGTTATCTCCAGGAGCACTTCCCCGCGTTTTACTCGCTCGCCTTCGGCCTTGAGCCAGCGGGCAATCTCGGCCTCTTCCATTGTCTGACCGAGTTTGGGTAAAAAGACCTCCTGCATTTTGGCCTCCAAATAACGCCTTAAATACCCAATTTGCCTCGTAACAAAAGGAAAATTAAGGGCTTAATCTGAGCCAGGATAATGCCGCCTTTACGGCCTTATCTTCTTTCTGCAAATCCGAGAGCTTGGGAAGTGGTGAAGGAGCGGTCTTGGGCCAGGGGCCTTCTATCCTCACATCCGGCCCCACTTTTCCCAGGCGAGTGCCATCCGGGCTGTATAGTTCGGCCGCTGGAAGAACGAGATAATTTGTTTTGCCTGAATCTGATATGCAAAAATCTTTGGTGACCAAATTTTTGCCCGCGGTGGCTCGGCCGAAGAGCCTGGCCTGGCAAGGACGGTAAATCTTCAGCGCCGCCGACAATAACTCTATCGGTCCTTCGGTATTTTCATCGATGAGGACTGCTAAGCGGCCTGTGAAACGAAAGTGCCCCCCTGCGGAATAAAAATTCGTGTGCTCAACACCCCGGCCTCGGGCAAACCCCAAAAACCTTCCCTCGCCCAGAAAAAGTCCGGCCAGAAAAGCCGTGGTCTCCATATCCCCTTCACCCGAGCGCAGGTCAAGGATGAGTTCATCGGGCCCTGCGGCCGAAAGGTCAATCATCGCTTCGGTCAGTTCATTTCGCCGCGCAGATGAGATTTGAGTTGTGCGCATATAGCCTACTTGACCTTCCCGGGAATAACTTATGGCTTGACCCGCCAAGATGCGAGGCTGAAGTATTACCTCCCGGGATTTGCCGTCCGCCGAAGAAATCAGGGCTTTCACCTGGTCGCCCAATGGCCGGCGCGTCTGGATTCTTTCCTCTCCGGAAAGGGCCAAACGAAGATGAACCAGAGAAAATTCCTTTGTCTTGCGACCATCAATCTCAAGGAACTTATCGCCGGGTGAAATTCCGCCTTTTTCTGCCGGGCTTTCAGGAAGGACGGCGCTGAAGATAACTCCCGAAGAAGGCGTGTAGGAGATGCTCGCCCCTATGCCCGGAAGGTTGCCTTGACGGAGTTT
>LIZR01000077.1 GCA_001302825.1 Planctomycetes bacterium DG_23
AAAACAAGTGATGCCCCGCTCGTAATAGGCGCTCACAAAATCCTCATCCAGGCCCAGCGCCCGGTCAAAATCCTCTATGCTTTCTTGCAAGAGTCCGGCATCTTTCTTAATTAACCCGGATAAGTAATGGGACTTGGCACTTTGGGGATTGAGTTTCCCGGCTTTTTTTGCCGCCTCGGCGGCTTGGTTGAAGTTACCCTCTTTATAAAGGGCCAGGGCGAGATTATGATAAAGACGATAGTCTCCGGACGCCTCCTCGGCCAGGGTTTGATAGATTTCCCGGGCCCGGGCCGTCTCGCCGGCAAGGAGTAGCGCCGCCGCCGCCCTGGCCTTATCAGTGAGCACAGCGCGGCCGGCAATTTTCAGGCTATCATCATCCGTCATTTGTCACTCGTCATTTGTCAAAAGGGGTCGCATTCCTGTACGCCGTAGTCGGGCTCGTCCCCGAGCCCGACAGAGAGGCTGGGTCAGGGACGACCCAGCCCTACGGTGCTTGTAGTCTATCAGCAAGCGCGCAATCTGTCAAGAATGAACTGAATGAAAGAGAGGCGCCCGCTGTCTGCACTCCGCTGTCATTCTGTTATTAGTCGGATGACGAATGACCAATGACCAGTGACGAATTACGCCTGAAGGACTGAATAGCCGCCAAAAAATCGCCTTGTAATTCAACTTCCCAGTTGATATATTTTTTAAAGTTTGTCTTGAAGGAGAGCGCCAGCCGGCAACGGCGGCCTCAGGGACGAGGCCGCCTACGGTAGTCGGGGTCGTCCCTGACCCCGACGAGGGTAGCGGAGGCGCGAGCCACCGTCCCTCGGCCTCACGGAACTGAGGCCGCTGCACGAATTTCGCCGGCATCGTTCTAGCAAAATATCAGGAATTTAGAGAAAGGAGGTTAGGGATGAGGAAGCTGGGTTTACTCTTCATTATATGTCTTAGTCTTTTGGCCTCGGTTTCATATGGCCAGGAGAGGGATGTGGAAGAGTCAGAGCCGCTCTTTCGTGTGGAGATCGGCGGCAAGTATGGATTTATTGACAGGACGGGTAAGATAGTTGTCCGTCCGCTGTTTGATGGAGCTGGTGGATTTTCGGAAGGGCTGGCTAGTTATCAATCCGTACTTCGATGAGGCTTACCCCTTTTCCGAAGGCCTGGCAATGGTAAAGATCGGCGACAAATGGGGCTGGATTGATAAGACCGGGAACATAGTCATCAAGCCGCAGTTCGAGCGGACTTGGTACTTTTCCGAAGGGCTGGCACGGGTGAAGATTGGCCGCAAGTTGGGCTATATTGACAAGACCGGGAAGATAGTCATAGCCCCCCAGTTCGAGCATACTTGGGGCTTTTCCGAAGGGCTGGCAGCGGCACAGGTCGCCCGCAGGTGGGGCTTTATCGGAAAGCCAGGCAAGTGGGGCTTTATTGACAAAACAGGGACGATGGTCATCAAGGCGCAGTTTGATCATACTTCGTACGACTTCTCCGAAGGGCTGGCAGCAGTAGAGATTGATGGTAAGTGGGGCTGGATCGACAAGACAGGCAAGTATGTTATCAAGCCGCAGTTCGATGCTGTTTATCCCTTTTCCGAAGGACTGGCATGCGTAAATATCGGCGGCAAGCGTGACAAACGGGGTTGGTTGAAAGGCGGCAAGTGGGGCTATATTGATAAGAGAGGGAAAATAATCATCGACCCGCAGTTCGATTTTGCTTGGTGGCGTTTTTCCGAAGGCCTGGCAAATGTAAAGATTGGCGGCAAAGAGGGTTTTATTGACAAGACCGGGAAGATAGTCATCAAGGCCCAGTTCGATGATGCTTATCCCTTTTCCGAAGGGCTGGCAGCAGTAAAGATTGGCGGAAAAGAGGGTTTTATTGACAAGACCGGGAACATAGTCATAAAGGCTCAGTTTGATGATGCTCATGATTTTTCTAAAGGCCTGGCACGAGTAGAGATTGGCGACAAGTTCGGCTATGTTGACAAGACCGGGAAGTATATCTGGGAGCCTACGGAATAAGGCGGTCTATGTCAAAGCAACCACGGCAAAACCTTGGACGAGATTACCACAAATATAGACAAAGGAGGTTACGGGTGAGGAAGATGGGGTTGCTTTTCATTATGGGTGTTGTTCTTTTGGCCTCAGTTTCCTATGGCCAGGAGAAGGATGCGGAAGAGTCAGAGCCGCTGTTTCCGGTTAGACAGAACGGGAAGCACGGCTATATTGACAGGACCGGGAAGATAGTCATCGAGCCGCAGTTCGATTCTGCTTGGAGCTTTCGCGAAGGGCTGGGGGCGGTAAAGATTGACGGCAAGTGGGGCTATATTGACCGGACCGGGAAAATAGTCATCAAGCCGCAGTTCGATAATGCTTATCCCTTTTCTGCAGGGTTGGCAGGGGTAATGATTGGCGGCAAGTGGGGCTTTGTTGACAAGACAGGGAAGATAATCATCGAGCCGCAGTTCGATTGGGCTTTTGACTTCTCTGAAGGGCTGGCAGGGGCAAAGATTGGCGACAAGTGGGGCTATATTGATAAGACCGCGAAGATAGTCATTGAGCCGCAATTCGATCGTGCCCAGGTTTTTTCTGAAGGCCTGGCACCAGTAGAGATTGATGGCGAGTGGGGCTTTATTGATAAGACAGGGAAGATGATCATTAGCCCGCAGTTTGATTTGGCTTGGTGGTTTTCCGAAGGGCTGGCTCCGGCAAAGATTGGCGGCAAGTGGGGCTATATCGACAAGACCGGTGAGTATGCTATCAATCCTCAGTTCGATTATGCTCATCACCTTTCTGAAGGGCTGGCAGCAGTTCAGATTGGCACCACATTTGATGAACGGGGTCGGTTCGTAGGCCGCAACTGGGGCTTTATTGACAAGACAGGAAGGTATGTTATCAATCCGCAGTTCGATTGGGCTGGACGCTTTTTCAAAGGGGTGGCAGGTGTAAAGATTGGTGCCAAGTGGGGCTGGATTGACAAGACCGGGAAGTATATCTGGGAGCCTACGGAATAAATAAGCAAGACAGCCATACAGCCGGAGAGCCAGCGAAACAGCCTTACCCCCTTATCTTTTTCGTTTATCCCCTTTTCTCTATCTTCTGTGCAGTTTTTTTCCGTGTTTCCGTCCTTTCTGTGCTTTAGTGATAAAGTTTTTTCCGTGCCTGCCCACCTCTGGAGGGTAATTCGTGTTTTAGGGTCGGCAGTCAGCCGTTGGCCGTCGGCCGCGCTTTTATCCGCGTAATCTGCGGCCCGTCTTTTTTCGTGTAATTCGTCTTTTTCGTGCCTGCCCACCTCTGGAGGGTAATTCGTGTTGATTTTTTATCTCTATCTCTCTGCGTTAATCTGCGGTTATCCCGCTCGGTTATAATCTGCGAAATTCCCTTGTAATTTTCTTGATTAATTGGTAAAATATTGGGTTTATCTGTGGCAAATTTTCGTGTGAAGGGACTTGACACTCTGGAATGCTTGGTATACTTATATGTGCGATAGTTCACACTGAATAAAAAATGCCCGATGGGGGCAGGCTTCCAATAGGGTTGTGGTCCAATTCTTTTGGACAGGAGGCGTGGAAGTAATGGGCAAGCAAGAGGGGCTAAATAAGATGGAGCGGGGTAGTAAGAACGGCGCAAGCCGGGCCAAGACTCTGGGCCCGGTGTTAGACCTGGAAGAACATGTTACGCCCGACTGGTGGTGCAGAATTTTCAACTCGCTTTACCTCAAAACCGACGCGGATGTGGTGGATGACCCCAGGATAACGCGCACGGAGGTGGATGTCATCTGCGAGATTCTCCATCTGGCACCCGAGGATAAGATTTTCGACCTGTGCTGCGGGCAGGGCCGGCATACCCTGGAACTGGCCAGACGGGGCTTCCGCAATGTAGAAGGCCTGGACCGCTCTCACTACCTGATACAAAAGGCCAAGGAACGCGCAAAAACCGAAGGCCTGGGGGTGAGGTTCAGAGAAGGCGATGCCCGAAAACTGCCCTATCCACCTGATAATTTCAATGCTGTCCTTATCCTGGGCAATAGTTTTGGCTATTTTGAAACCCTGCGTGACGACCTACGGGTTTTGAAGGAGGTATTGAGGGTTCTCAAGCCCTGGGGCAAAGTGCTCATTGATATCACAGATGGAGAGTATCTCCGGGAAAACTTTCAGCGGCGTTCCTGGGAATGGATAGATAACAAGCGTTTCGTGTGCCGGGAGCGCTCACTCTCATTGGACCGCGAACGCCTGGTCACCAGAGAAGTAGTTACCCATGTGGAAAAAGGAGTTATCGCGGACCAGTTTTACGCCGAACGACTTTACTCCCGGGAGGGTTTAACCCGACTCGTGACCGAGGCGGGATTCAGCGATGTGTCTTTTCCGGGAGAACTTTCTCCTGATTCCCAGCGCGGCCAGGACCTGGGGATGATGCAGCGGCGCATTATCGCCACGGCCCAGGCCCGAAAAGAGTGGTCGCCCACCAAAAAAAGGCCCCGGGAAACCGACAAGCAAGTGGTGGTGCTTCTGGGCGACCCGGAAAAGCCGGATGTCCTCAAGCCTTCCAATGTCTTTGACGACGATGATTTCTATACCATAGACCAAATGAAAGCGGCTCTGCGAGAACTCAAAGGTTACCATTTCACTTACCTGCAAAATCACGATACGCTGCTTCAAGACCTCTTGCGGTTTATAGGCAAAGTGGACCTGGTCTTAAATTTTTGTGACGAAGGATACTGCAACGACCCTCGCAAGGAACTTCATATCGTGGCTCTGTTGGAGTCGCTGAGCATTCCCTATACTGGCGCCGGACCGCAATGCCTTGCCTTTTGCTACGACAAATCGCTGGTGCGCGGCGTGGCCAAGGAGATGGACATACCGATAGCAGAGGCCTTTTTCATAAAGCCGGAGGATTCCACTTTTGAATTGCCCTTTGATTTTCCGGCGATTGCCAAACCCAACTACGGAGATTCAAGTTACGGCATCACCGCGCGCAGTGTGGCCTCAAAGGTGGAGGACCTGATAAATGTCATACAGGAAATCCGTCAGGAGTTCGGCTACGATAAGCCCATTCTGGTGGAGGAGTTTCTCACGGGCAAGGATCTGAGCGTGGGCATTATCGGCACGCCTCCCAGTTCCTACCTGGTGCTTCCCATAACCGAAGAGGATTATTCTGAAATTCCTGACGGCTTGCCCCATATTTGCGGCTACGAGGCCAAATGGTGTCCGGATTCGCCTTACTGGAAGATAAAATCGGTGCCCGCCGAACTGCCGCACGAGACGGAGAAAGTCATCGTCAAGTGGTGCGTCGAACTTGCGGAAAGGCTGGAATGCCGGGATTACACCCGGTTTGACTGGCGGCTGGACTCCAAGGGAATTCCCAGACTCCTGGAGGTCAATCCTAACCCGGGATGGTGTTGGGACGGCCATCTGGCCAAGATGGCGGCGAATGCCGGGATGTCTTATTCTGAGACGCTGGCGGCCATTCTGCGCGCCGCAGAGGAACGCCTGGGCATTGAGGTTGAGGGGGATAAACGCGAGAAAAACGAACAAGAGCTCAGTGAAACGGTGTCCGGCGACGGTGCGCATTCGTAATTGCAGTTCCCAAGTAATATCTCCGGCGAAATGTAGTGTCAGGAATTTAGAGAGATTGGGGTTACGGGTGAGCAAGACCGCTTTACTCTTCATCATCGGTGTTTCCCTTTTG
The DNA here is from genome assembly GCA_001302825.1 of Planctomycetes bacterium DG_23. Classification (GTDB taxonomy): domain Bacteria; phylum Planctomycetota; class DG-23; order DG-23; family DG-23; genus DG-23. Next base: position 5,670 of record LIZR01000077.1, read on the forward strand.
GCCTCAGTTTCCTATGCCCAGGAGAAGGATGTAGAAGAGTCAGAGCCGCTTTTTCCCATCCAACAGAACGGCAAGATGGGTTATATTGACAAGACCGGAAGGATAGCCATCGAGCCGCAGTTCGATTGGGCTGAGCGCTTTTCGGAAGGGCTCGCATCTGTAAAGATTGACGGCAAGTGGGGGTATATTGACAAGACAGGAAATTATGTTATCAAGCCCCAGTTTGATGGGGCTGGGTCCTTTTCCGAAGGCCTGGCAAGCATAAACATCGGCGGCAGGGGTGAGGTGCTGTCTGTGGCGCAAGGCGGCAAGTGGGGCTATATTGACAAGACCGGAAGGATACTCATCAAACCGCAGTTTGATAAGGTCTGGGACTTTTCCGAAGGGCTGGCAAATGTAAAGATTGGCGGCAAGTACGGTCATATTGACAAGACAGGGAAGTATGTTATCAACCCGCAGTTCGACAAGGCCTCAGGCTTTTCCCAAGGGCTGGCAAAAGCGAAGATTGGCGGCAAGTACGGCTATATCGACAAGACAGGGAAGTATGTTATTAGCCCCCAGTTCGATACCGCTTGGATCTTTTCCGAAGGGCTGGCCCGGATAAAGAATGACGGCAAGTGCGGCTATATTGACAGGACAGGAAAGATAGTCATTAATCCGCAGTTCGACCGGGTCTTTGACTTTTCCGAAGGGCTGGCCCGCGTAGAGATTGCCGGCAAGTGGGGCTTTATTGACAGGACAGGGAAGATGGTTATCAAACCGCAGTTTGATTATTCTTGGTGCTTTTCCCAAACCCTGGCAAGTGTAAAGATTGGGGGCAAGTGGGGCTATATCGACAAGGCAGGCAAGATAGTAATTAGCCCGCAGTTCGATTATGCTTATTCGTTTTCCGAAGGGCTGGCCGCGGTAAAGGTTGGCGGTAAGTATGGCTTTATTGACAGGACCGGGAAGATAGTCATTAATCCGCAGTTCGATGATGCCTGGCGGTTTTCCGAAGGGCTGGCAAATGTAAAGATTGGCGATAAGTGGGGCTATATTGACAACACCGGGAAGTATATTTGGAAGCCTACGGAATAAGCGGTTGCGGCCTGAGAGAGTCCCTGTTCGCTTACAAGAAGTGTGAACGACCGACTCTAAGGAACATCCCTTAAAATCTCCAAGTCCAGCGAAATTCCCTTGTAATTGGACTTCTACAGTGATATATTTCTCAGACTTCGTCTCTAAGGGATTGAAAATCCCGAAATTTGCGGTATAATGGTCTTCTGAACTGCAAGGGAGTTTTGTGGGCATTGAGGCAATTAGAACTTATGCTCTGGCTTGAGTGGGTCTGCTGACTGGAGGAAAGTATGGATAAGGTGCGCTTCGGCGTGGTGGGCATCAAAGGCGTAGGGCGTAATCACATCACTGCCGCAAAGGAGGGCGCTGCTTGCGAACTGGTAGCCATCGCCGAGATTGACGAAGAGGCGGCCAAGAAAGCCGCCGAAGAACACGGCGTGAGATACTTCCTGGACTACCACGAGATGCTGAAGATGGATGAAGTTGATGCGGTGGCCTTAGCCACGCCTCATCCGCTTCACAAAGAGATGGCCATTGCGGCAATGCAGGCCGGGAAGGATGTCCTGGTGGAAAAGCCGATGTCCGTGACCGTCTCTGAGGCGGACGAGATGGTTGAGGCCTCCCGGGAAACTAAAAGGAAACTGGGCGTGGTATTCCAGCATAGGACTTTTGGGCGCAACCAGACCATTAAAAAACTCATCCCCGAACTGGGCGAGATTTATCGCACGGTATCCGTGTCCAGCGGTATGAGGGCGATGTCCTATTACAAGAGCGCACCCTGGCGGGGCACCTGGAAGGATGAAGGCGGCGGCGTGCTCATCAATCAAGCGCCGCATCAACTGGATATATTCCAGTGGCAGGTGGGGATGCCCCGGCGAGTGCTGGCCTGGACGCGCACACTGCGCCACGACATTACGGTGGAGGATTTGGCCAGCGCCCTTCTTGAATATGAAAACGGCGCGGTGGGTTACCTCCACACCAATGTGATAGATGCCCCGGGCCGTTCTCTTCTGGAGGTTTGCGGCAATAGAGGTTTTCTAATCTCCGATAATTTCGGCCTGCGTGTCGCCCGGCCCCAGCCGACCCTGGATGAATACATTCAGGCCGCCACCGGCAAGTTCGGCCGACCCGAAGCCAAATGGGAAGAGGTGGAATTTGAGCAAAGCCGCGGCAGGCATACCGCGGTATTTGAGGATTTCGCCCGGGCGCTGATCGAGGGGAAGGAGCCGCCGGTTTCAGCCGAAGAAGGCAGAAAATCCGTGGAATTGATGAATGCCATCATCCTTTCCTCCAAACGGGAAAAGGTAGTGGAACTGCCCGTGGACCGGGAAGAGTATGATGGGCTTCTGGCTGAATTGCGCGAGCAGGAAGCCAAATAAGATGAGAACCAACCGCCTTTTCGTCATCCGTCATCGCGCCGTCGCCATAGCGGCTTTGGCGCGTCGGCGACCGTCATTCGTCACTCGAATGACGAGTGAAGAGCTTCGAGTGACGGCGTTTCTTAGGTATCACTGCCTTAAAGAAAGGGGCCGAAGATGAAACTGGGGATTACGGAATATAGTTACCACCGCACTGCGCGCGAGGGCAAGATAGATATAGAGACCTTCCTCGGCACCGCAGCGGATCTGGGTTTTGAGGGCGTGGACCTGCTTTCTTACGACATCTTCTGGAAGGATAGGGAAGCCGAAATGGAGAAAATCCCCCAGTGGCTTGCCCAGACCGGTCTCACCCTCGCCGCCTATTCCACCAGCGATAATATGGTCACCGAGGATACCGAAGAACGCGACCGGCAGGTGGGCCGCGTCACCCAGGCCATAGTTGACGCCAGCCGCCTTAAGGCCCCGGTGCTGCGGGTCTTTGGCGGTAGCCGGAGTTCGGATATATCCAAGGAGCGTTCGCTGGAACTGGTCATTGAAGGCTTCAGCAAGGTGCTGCCGGTGGCCGAGCGAGAGGGAATAGTCCTGGCTATAGAAAATCACGGTGGAGTGCCTGGAACCAGCGCCGAGGTTCTGCAGGTGATAAAAGCGCTGGATTCGGACTATTTCAAGGCCTGCGTGGATGTGGGGAATTTCCTGGGCGCCGGACAGGAGCCTACGGAGGCAGTGCCGGAAGTTATGCCTTACGCCGCTCACATCCATCTCAAGGATATGAGCAAACTGCCGGCTCAGCGAGACGATGCTCGTTCCCAGCGTCTGGGCTATGCGCTGGAGTCCACAGTTCTGGGAGAGGGCGACATAGATTATTCGGTCATCTTCCCTATGATTGAAGAAAGCGGGTATGCCGGTTTCGCGGCCCTGGAATATGAGGGCAAAAAGGTCGAAGAGACCGAAGGGGTGAAAAAGAGCCTCGCCAATATCCGTAGACTATTGGAGAAATAACTATGGCACTTTCAGCAGAACTCGAGGAGTTGAAAAAGTTATTGGCCGAACTCTGCCAGATTCCCGCACCCCCGGGCTTTGAGGAGCCGATGATAAAGGAGTTTAAGAAGCGTTTTTCGCCGCTGGTGGATAAGGTTCATCTGGATACCATAGGAAATGTCATCGCCACGAAAAGGGGAACTTCCAAAGAAGCGCCCAGTTTGGCCCTCACCGCACATCTGGACCAAATTGCCTTCCTCGTGAGTAGAATTACTGAAGAGGGTTTTCTGAGGTTCAGAGGCCTGCTCGTTGCCGAACCCCAGGACCTTCCCATCGCCGAGGTAAAGGTGCTGGGCAAAAATGGCCTCATCCCGGGCGTAATTGGAACCAGGCCGGCCCATATCTTGACCGAGGGCGGCCCCCGCCAGGTTCCTCCGATGGAGAAGATGTATATTGACATCGGGGCCAGAAGCGCCTCTGAAGTTGAGGCAATGGGCGTGGAGGTGGGCACGCCGCTGGTCCTTTCCCGGTCTCTGATAAGTCTGGGAAGTCCCCAGCGCGTGGCCGGCGCAGCCATTGATGACCGGGCTGGAGTTCTGCTACTCATTAAGGTGGCCGAAGCGTTAAAAAAAGACCCTCCCAAGGCCACCATATATTTTGTGGGGACACTATGTGAGGAAGTGGGCCTGCGCGGCGGCCGGCGGCACGCCCGATGTATCCGAGGATGAACTTCCTCTGGATATCGGCAAAGGACCGGTGATAAAGATAAATGAAAAAAAAGGCCTTGTTACTCACCCCATAGTTCGGCAACTACTCATTTCCGCGGCCAGGTCAGAAAACATTCCTTATCAATTGGGCACAGTCATCGCGGGAAGGACCGATGCCTCGTCAATGGAAC
>LIZR01000011.1 GCA_001302825.1 Planctomycetes bacterium DG_23
TTACCAAAAAGTCTGCGAGATTATGAGATAATCTCCTTCCGGAATTAGCCAGCCTTTTTCGCTATCTTCATAAGTCCTTTAGAGGAGAATCCTTAGGAGAGCACCAACAAATTAGTATTGCAAATTTCTGTGCAATTGCTATACTTTTATGAGTGAAAAATGCTTAAATTTTGTAAGTCTGGGTCTTGCTAATGGTTAAAAATATTGCAGTTTTGGGTTCAACCGGCTCTGTGGGGAGAAACGCCCTGGAGGTAATCACGGAATTGGGGGCGACCTACCGGGTGGCCTCACTGGGGGCGAAGAACCGCTGGAAGATGCTCTATGAGCAGGCGCGGCGTTTCATTCCTCCCCAGGTGGCTCTGGCAGACCCGGAGGCGGCTCGTATCCTCGCCGCCGAACTCGATGGCACTCCTACCCGGGTTCTGGCAGGGGTAGAGGCCTTAAGGAAACTGGCCAGCGAAGAGGATGTTTCCGTCGTTCTTCTGGCAATTGCAGGCGGCGCGGCTTTAGAGCCGGCTATCTCTGCTATAAAAACGGGAAAGACGCTGGCCTTGGCCAATAAAGAGGCGCTGGTTATGGCCGGCTCTTTGCTTATTCCCTTAGCCAAGGAGCACGGCGCCACCATCCTCCCTGTGGATAGCGAACATAGCGCCATATTTCAAGTTCTTCAGGAAACGAGCCGGTCGCAAATCAAACGCATAATTTTGACCGCAAGTGGCGGTCCCTTATACAACAAATCTCCCGAAGAACTGGAACGCATAACCCCCTGGCAGGCCTTACAGCATCCCACCTGGCGTATGGGCCAAAAAATCTCCATAGATTCGGCTACCTTGATGAACAAGGCCCTGGAAATCATTGAGGCCAAATGGCTCTTTAATCTCCCGGTTAAGCAAATATCCGTGCTCATCCATCCGGAATGCATCGTGCACTCTCTGGTGGAATTTGAAGATGGCGTTGTCTTGGCGCAGATGTCCGAGCCGGATATGAAACTTCCCATCCAATACGCCCTCACTTATCCAGAGCGTAGGCAGGCAAAGGTCCCCTCGCTCGACCTCTCCGAGATAGGTCAACTGACCTTTGAAGAGCCGGATTGGGAAAGGTTCCCTGCGCTCCAACTTGGCTTTGAGGCCGCAAAATGCGGCGGGACGCTGCCCGCGGTGCTCAGTGCAGCCGATGAAACCGCCGTAGCCCATTTCCTCGTTGGAGATATTAAATTTACAGATATATACACAGTAGTGCGTAAGGTAATGGATAAACACAGCGTAGTAGAAAACCCCGCCCTTGAGGACATAATCGCCGCCGATGCCTGGGCCCGGCAGGAGGCGGCAAAGTGTCTTTAGTCTTTCTTCTGGCCCGGTTGGGCCCCATCCTGGAAGTTGCCCTCGGGATAGGAATTATCATCATCGTCCACGAACTGGGCCATCTTATTGCCGCTAAACTCTCCGGGGTGCGGGTGGAAAGGTTCTCCGTAGGCTTTGGCCCGCGCCTTTTCGGTGTGAAAGTAGGGGAGACGGATTACCGGGTTTCTCTTTTCCCCTGGGGCGGATATGTGGCCTTGAGTGGGGAGAGACCGACGGATGCGGCCGATGACCCCCGAGCGCTGTTCCGCCAACCCCCAAGAAAGCGCGCCTTTGTCTTCGTCTCCGGCGTGACTATGAATTTCATCTTCGGGATAATATTTTTCATACTGGCCTTTCGCATAGGAGTGAGCTTCGGCCATCCCACCGTGGGTGGGGTGAGGCCTGCCAGTCCGGCCTGGAAGGCCGGAATTGAGCAAGACGATGTTATCTTAGAGATTAACGGCAAGCGGGGGGTGGACTTCGAGGAAATCTCAATAATAACCGCTTTAAGCGAGCCGGGTGCGCCCCTTCGTCTAAAAGTCAAAAGAGGCCAGGAAATCCACTATGTGAATGTCATTCCTGAAATGAGTCCCGAGATGGGTATGCCTGCGATAGGCATCGAACCCAAGGCCAGCCTGGTGGTAGGCAGGCTTTTATCTCTAAATGGCGTCGCGCCGGCCAAGGAGGCAGGAATAAGAGAGGATGACCAAATCCTGGCTGTGGATGGGGCAAAAGTCTCATCCTGGAGTCAGTTCCAAAAGGAGATAGCACAGAGACCCAACCAGCCCACCACCATTACTGTTAGCCGGGAAAATAAGCCGCTGAATTTTCAAGTCATCCCCATACCCGAACCCCGTTGGATAATTGGCGTTGAACTTGACTTCAGCGCCCAGATAGAGGCGGTCAAAGGAAATTCTCTCGCGCAAAAAATAGGGTTTGAAGCCGGTCAGAAGATTGTGGCGGTCGATGCTAAATCTATTGCCACTTTGAGAGGATTTTTCGAGGCACTGGAAGAAAGTGAAGGAGAAATCATTATAACGGTAGAAAGCCAGGACGAAAAGAAGGACATCCAGTTTCTCTCTTCTTCCCAGAACACTGAAGCATTGAAATCTTCCATAGCCACTAAGTCGCAGCCTGTAATTGCAGAGGTCCGCCCGCACTATCCAGCGCAAATAGCAGGCCTTGCCCCAGGCGACAGCATAATCGAAGTGGATACGAAGGAAATTGAGGATGCTGAAAGCCTTATCGGGGCTATACAAAATAGCGGTGGCGAGGCCCTGGAACTCACCTACCAGCGAGGCAATGAAGCCGGCAAAGCACTAATAGAACCGGTTCTTACTACCGTAGGCCAGCCGGGAATGATTGGCGTCTTGCCCAAGGCTTTACCATTGGTGAGGCACTATGGTTGGCTCAAGTCAATTCAAACCGGTTTCAGCAAGACCAGGACCGTGGTTATCCAGATTTACCTGAGTATTCGGGCTATGATAAGTCGGCGCATTAGTGCCAGACAACAACTGGGCGGGCCCATAACTATTGCCGTGGCCTCCTACTATTTTGCCTCCGAAGGAGTGGCGAAACTTCTTTATTTCCTGGGGATAATAAGCATTAGCCTTGTCTTGATAAACCTACTGCCCTTGCCCGTATTGGATGGCGGGCTTCTCTTCCTGCTGGGCGTGGAGAAACTCAAGGGCTCGCCGGTGAGTCAGAAGACTCAAGAAGCCCTCAACTATATTGGCTGGGCGCTTATCATAAGCCTTATGCTCTGGGTGACCTTTTTTGACATAATGCGCCTTAAGGATTGGTTGGACAAAGGACTTTTTTAGGACAAAGAGGACTTCGAAATCAGGCAGGGTTTAAGACCTTTTCCAATTTTTGCAAAAGAATTTTAATCGCATCTTCTATATCCCTGCCCTGATTGAGGGCTTCGCTGATCTTTGGCATCTTTTCTCTGAATTGGCTGAGCATCTTCTCTTGCTCGGTAGTGAAAACCACGGCCTGGCCGGCCTGGAACTTTCCTTTTGGCAAAAATTCCTTGCGCAAATATGCCTTCAAGTTCCCCATTCCTTGGCCCGTGAGGGCGCTTATCTTCAAGGCCTCTTTCCCTATCTCGGCTTCAAGGCGAGCGTGGTCAAGCCGACCTGGCAAATCTATTTTGTTTACCACAAGAAGAGCCTTTTTCTCCCGGGCTGCACTAATGGAGCCTTCCTGATGAGAAAGAGGGAGCGTGTTGTCGAAAACTATCAAAGAAATCTCCGCCGACATTTTAGCTTCCTCGGCTCTGGCTAAGCCTTTCGCTTCGGCCTCATCCTCGGCCTCCCTCAGCCCGGCTACATCAACGACTTCCAGCGGAATTCCCTCAAGCGAGGTGAAGCCCGAGACCATATCCCTGGTAGTGCCAGGAAATTCGGATACGATGGAGCGCTCCCGGGAAAGAAGGGCATTGGCCAGAGTGGACTTTCCCACATTGGGGCCGCCCAAAATGACTATCTTCTGCGGCTCGGTAAGCGAAACGCCCCACCCAGCGGTCTCCAGAAGTCCACAGACTATTTTCCCTGCTTCCTGAAGTCGCAATTTGGCCCTCGCGGTATCCTCCATCCGTAGCGCCCGGTGGCTCTCTCTCAAGTGTTTCTTGATTCCATTTAAGGCCCGAGAAAGCGCGCCCTGATATTGCTCAAGAAGGACCTTAGCGGCCAGGCGGGATTTGGCCTTGAGAAGAAGTCCGAGGGCCTGGGCCTCGATGCTTCCCCCCTCCCCTTTTCCCACCGAAATCAAAGCCGGCTGGCGCGCTTCGGTAAGCACGGCCCCGTGCTTCGCCAGGGTCTCAAGCACCCTGCGCGACGGCAGGATGCCGCCGTGGCAATTTATCTCCACCACATCCTCGCCAGTAGCGCTTTTTTCACCGGAAACCACCCGGATGATGACCTCGTCAAGAACTTCTCCGTCATCTACGATGTGACCATAATGGATTTTTCCGGATGGGACTGATTGAAGGTCACGGAGCCTTTTCCCCTGAAAGGCCTTATTGGCGATGGCTTTCGCCTCGGGTCCCAAGAGCAGTATGACGCTTATCCCGCCTTCTCCCAAAGGTGTGATTATGGAGGCAAAGGTGGGAGATTTTTTCGGCTTCATATTGATTGAGATTTCACAAGTCAAGTTCGACGCCGCGGCTTTGCAAAAGAGGTGCGTTGTCTATCAGGGTGCAGCGCAGGCCTTCCAGAGTAAGATGGGGGAATATTTCGCTCATAAATTTGCTGTGCGGGGCAAGGAGAGGGGCATCGCCGCCAGTGGCGATGACCGAAGCATCTTCGCCCAACTCCTTCAATACCCGTTCCACGAGGGCATCCACGAGGCCCACCGTGCCCCAGAATCCCCCACTTTTTATGGCTTCTTTGGTATTCCTGCCGATAGCGGACGAGGGCTCACTCATCTTGACCAGCGGTAAAAGGGAGGCCTTTTCGGCCAAACTGGACGAAGCCAGCCGAAGCCCCGGAGCAATCGCTCCACCCAGAAACTCTCCTTGGGCCGAAACCGCATCAACGGTAATAGCCGTCCCCACATCCACCACCACCGCGGCACTTTTTTTTAGCCTATAAGCCGCTAAGGCGTTGAGCAGGCGGTCGACACCTACCTTTTCGGGAAAATCAGTCCGGTTGACAATGGGGATGTCTAAATCGCTTCCTGCTTTGAATATGGGAAGGCGGTAATTTTGCGAAAGAACACGGATAAGTGCATCTTCAGCCAGGGGATTTACGCTGGCAATAATAGCCACCCTGAGGGAAGCGAGGCATTCATCCTCTATAGTGCTCGTGATACGATGCTTCAAATTCTTCTCGTCGCCTATGGGTAAAAGGCACACTGACTGCCACTTGCCCTCGCCAAAAAGGGCTAAATTCATATTGGTATTACCGATATTAGCCGCAAGGAACATCTTATCCTCTATACTGAAATTCGCAGGCTAAAGAGATGGATATGATATAAGAGAAAACCTCTCTTATGCCAGGTTTAACGGCGAACATCCCGGCTGATTCCCTTTATCTCCAGTTTAAGGTCGTCGGGACTATCCGCAGCGTCCAGGGCCTCTTCCAGGGAGATAATGTTATTTTCGTAGAGGGTTTTGAGGGACTGATTGAAGGTGCAGGTCCCGAAAAAGGCGCTGTCGCGGAGGGCTCCGTAAAGGTCCTGGGTACGGCCTTCGAGCAGGATGTCGCGAATGGTGGGGGTAGAGAGCAAAAGTTCCACCGCCGGGACGCGACCGGCGGTTTCCTTTCTCACCAGGAGCCTCTGCGATATTACGCCTTCCAGGACCATAGAAAGTTGCAGCCGAATGAGTGGGTGCTGATGAGGGGGAAAATAGTTAATGATGCGTTCCACAGTCTGGACGGAACTGGGGGTATGAAGGGTGCTGAAGACCAGATGGCCGGTTTCGGCGGCATTTATCCCCGCCTCCATAGTCTCCCTATCCCGCATCTCGCCGATAAGAATGACATCCGGGCTCTGGCGCACTACATGTTTTAAGGCCGAAGTAAAATCCATTGTATCCAGACCAATTTCCCGCTGGTCTATGACGCTTTTGTCCTCGGTCAGGATATATTCAATGGGGTCTTCAATGGTTATGATATGCTTGCGCTGGTTCTCATTAATATATTGGAGCATAGCGGCCAGAGTGGTGGATTTGCCACAGCCGGCCACGCCGGTAACCAAAACCAGGCCGCGCGGTTTGTCTGCCAGATGCTTAAGGCTCTCCTCCGGCAGATTGAGTTCTTCAAAAGTGGGAACTACCTTCTTGATGTACCGGAAGGCACAACTCACCTGGCCCTTTTGGCGAAAGACATTGGTGCGGAAGCGACCCACTTCCGCCAACTCATAGGCTAAATCCACTTCGCCCTCATCCTCAAAGCGCCGCCGCGCCCGGTCGTGCACCACCTTTTCAAAAACATCGTCAACATACTCCGTAGATAGCGGAGTGTCATCGATAATCATAACCCTCCCGTCAACTCGCAGGGTAGGTGGGCTTCCGGACTTAATGAAGAGGTCCGAGGCATCACGAGAAACCATTGTTTTGAGCATTCTGGCAAATTCCACTTTTGCACCTCACTATTCTAATACAGAGGACTTGGTTCCCGCACCTTCTCAAGCCTTACTACAATTTCCTTCATTAACTCATTAACACCCTCACCGGTTAAGGCTGAAATAGGAAAAGATGGAGAGGAAACGGCCTCAGTGAAGGCGGCAAGATTTTCCTTGGACCCCTCTAAATCCATCTTGTTACAGACTACAATTTCCGGCTTTTCAAGAAGCGCAGGCTTATAGAGTTCCATTTCCCGGCGAACCGTTCTGTACGCCTCCAAAGGTGAAACTCCACCCTGGGGTGCCATATCCACCATATGCACGAGAAGAAGCGCACGCTCTATATGCCGCAAAAATTCATATCCAAGCCCTCGGCCCAAATGCGCACCTTCTATAAGGCCGGGAATGTCGGCCACCAGGATGAGGCTATATTCAGAACCTTCGGCCACCCCCAGGCCCACCTCCAGCGTAGTAAAGGGATATTCAGCAATCTTGGGCCGTGCGCCGGTGATCCTGGAAAGGAGAGTGGATTTGCCAGCATTGGGTAAGCCGATGATGCCCACATCAGCAAGCATTTTGAGTTCCAACTCCAGCCAGCGTTCCTGACCGGGCTGACCTTCTTCAGCATAAGTAGGGGCGCGATGGGTGCTGGAGGCAAAACGGGTATTGCCCCGGCCGCCTTTTCCGCCACGGGCAATAACCACCGTTTCGCCATCCCGGGTGAAATCTTTAAACACCGAGCCAATACGCCGGTCACGAACAATAGTTCCCAAAGGAACCTGGATAGTAATATCCGCTCCGCTTCTACCGTGCCGGCCCTGGCCCTGGCCCCGCTTACCATCGGCGGCCCTAAAATGAGTCCGGGAAACGAGGTCGTATAGGCTGGTGAGTTCTTTGTTAGCCTGCATTAGCACATCGCCACCTTTGCCACCGTCTCCACCATCAGGCCCCCCACGAGGGACGAATTTCTCTCGCCTGAAACTTACGCAGCCAGCGCCTCCTACTCCTGAGCGCACATAAATCGTGGCTTTATCCACAAACATATAAACTTCCCGGATATAGGAAACTATTTCGGCCTGACTGAGCGGGAGGTTAATCTGGCCGGTCGGAAGTTGACAGGACGCTCACCCGACGGCCATTGAAGACCACTTTGCCGGTGACTCTGGCAAAGAGGGTATCGTCGCGCCCGCGGCCCACGCCCCTTGCGGGTTTGAACTTGGTGCCACACTGGCGCACGATGATACTTCCTGCGCTAACCATCTCCCCCCCGAAGGCCTTCACCCCGCGTCGCTTGGAGATGCTGTCTCGATTGTTACGCGATGAACCCTGCCCTTTTTTATGAGCCATTTTTCACTCCTTGTGACCTAAATTTTGAATTTTCTTAATTATAGCAAAAAATCGCCAAATGTCAAGCCTCAAGTGAAATCTCTTTTATCCTGACCAGGGCATATTTCTGCCGGTGGCTACTGTGCGTCCGGGAGCCTTTGCGGCGGCGGAATTTCATAACGGAAACCCTCTTGCCCTTGGTCTCATCTACTATCTCGCCGGTGACTTTGCCACCTGCCGAACCCGCCCCGGTATGTAGCCCCTCATCGTCAACAAGGGCGAGGACCTTCTCAAACGCAAATCTCATCCCCGGAGCAAGCTCTTTTCGCTCTATCTCGATGAAGTCACCTTCTCTGACTTTATATTGCTTGCCCCCCTCTTCTACTATGGCATACATTTGTTATCTCCGCTGGTTTTCCTCTATAGCGACTTCCTGGCCCTTTTCATCATAACAAAGCATAGAGAATTCTTCAACCCCAAATTTCTCGTCAGGGGTGATGATAATTCTTTTGGCATAATCTTCCTCCAGGGCGATGAGGTCGCGGCGGCGCTGGTTCTGCAGATAAGAGGCCACCTGGCTATTCACCGTAACCAGGAGTTCCTTTACCTGAGGCTTGAGAAGCACACTCCTTATTTGCCTCAACACACTGAGGCTCATACTTTCCGTAGTTTTGAGAAGTCCGGTGCCCTGACAGAGAGGGCATTCCTCGTAAAGGGTTCGTTTGAGGCTGGGCCGTACTCGCTGACGGGTCAGTTCAATGATACCGAAAAGAGACATCCTCAGCCTGCGAGAGCGGGCTCTATCCCGGGTGAGGGCCTGGGCAAAAGTTCTCTCCACTTGCCGACGGTGGTTTGAGGAACGCATATCAATGAAGTCATTAATAATCACGCCGCTCAGGTCACGCAACCTGACCTGGCGGGCTATTTCTCTGGCTGCCTCCAGATTGATGCGAAAGGCGGACTCTTCCGGGTCATCGCTTAACTTGGCCCCGCCGGAATTGACATCAATGGCCACCAGCGCTTCCGTGGGCTCTATAATTAAGTAGGCTCCGCTGCGAAGGTCAACCCGGCGGTGGTAAATTTTTTCTATCTCCGCTTCAATCTTGAAGAAATGAAAAAGTGGCTCCCGACCTTGATAAAGCCGCACCCTGGTGCTTATGCGAGGCATCACCATATGCAAGAAATCGCGCACCTTGTCATAAACAACTTCCGCATCTACGATTATTTCATTGGTCTCGGTGGTGAATATATCGCGAATGGTGCGGATGACCAGGTCGCTTTCCTGGTAAATGAGAGCCGGGGCAGATTCTTTCTTGATGCGTCGATTAACAGCCTTCCAGAGGCGAAGCAGGTAATCGAGGTCGCGCTCCAATTCCTCTTTAAGGTGGTCCCGTGCCGCGGTGCGCAGAATAATTCCCATACCTTTGGGCACCCTGAGGGCCTCTACGGTTTCTTTCATCCGTTGTCGCTCTTCTTCGGTGAGTTTGCGGGAGATGCCCGTGCGCTCGGTCCCGGGCATAAGGACCAGGAACCTCCCCGGAAGGCTTAAGTAGGTAGTGAGGGCAGCGCCTTTTTCGCCGATGCCCTCTTTGTTCACCTGGACCACCAACTCCTGATTGGGCCGCAGTAGTTCCTGTATAGGACGCCGCTGGTCGCCGGGTGCGGAGCCAAAAATCCGCCGCCTTCTTCCCATCTCAGGCACCACTTCGGAGAGGTGGAGGAAGCCGTTACGCTGAGCACCAAAATCTACAAAGGCCGCCTGAAGGCTGGGCTCAACTTTCCTGACAATCCCCTTATATATATTTCCCGCATAATGGCCGGAGCGTCCCCTTTCCACATAAAACTCTTCCAGGATGCCCTCTTCCAGCACGGCCACACGGCTTTCCTCCGGCTCTATGACATTCATCAAAAGTTTCTTATCCATAAAGGTTCCTCGTAAGTGAATTAGAGATTGTAATTAGGAGGGCCAAATTACGGAAATGTTACAGGCGAGGCCTTTTCTGGGGCGCCAGGGAGACTTTGACTCTGGTGGCTCGGGAAGCCTCAAGGCCGAGAGCATCTTCAAACCCTAAAGCCTCAAGGACTTCCGCCGGACGAGCCGTGCCGACCGGGGTAACCGCCATATGCATACGCAATTTACTTCCCGCAACCCTCAAATCTTTGATGAAAGGGCGAATATTAACCTGTTTGGGTCGACCTTTTCTGATGCGAGAAGCGATTATCTTGCGCTTCGCAAGAAGGCTTATCAGTCTTCCTGGGTTGAGCCGGCTGCGAGGTAGAGGGCCCACTTCGTAGAGCACTTCAGAAACCTGTGCGCTTTCGCGGGGTGAAATCGCTTCTACAGAATTTATTCTGATTCCTTCAGGAAATTGCTCAAGTAGGCGCTTTTGAACCTCAGAAGGCTTGGTCCATCCGGTAAGTTCAAATTCCATTAATTCATCCTCGGCCTTAACGCCCACGCCTAAGGCCAAGGGAAAGGACATTTTAAGGCGAGGATTGAAACCACCGCTTATCCTGATGGGCAGGCCGCTTCTTCTAAGGGCCCTCTCAAAAACTTTCATCAAGTTGTGATGAGAAAGAAACCTTAAATCTCCCTCCTTGCTGAAGCGTACTCGTAGGCGCTCGACCCTATCATTTCCGCGCAAATTCCCTCCTGTAAAAACAAAACCCTTTTCCAAAAGATAGCCGCCCGAAAGAAACTGTTGGGCCTTTGACCTCCTTTCAATATTCCTCGTAGGGTCCCATCTCCTCTGTGGCTGGCTCGGATGTCTCTTCAGCCGGCTCCTCTTCGGCTGGTTCAGTCTCTTCTGCCTCTGACTCAGCCCCCTCCGCAGGTGCTTCGAGTTCCTCTTCGGCTGGCTCAGTCTCTTCCGGCTCAGATTCCTCGGCGGCTGATTCAGGTTCCTCCAGTTCCGATTCGGGTTCCTCAGCGGCTGGTTCGGATTCTTCCACGGCCGCCTCGGGCTCCTCCTCCTCAACGGCTTCGGCTGACACCTCTACCGCCTCAACCTCCTCTTCAACCGCCTCGGCTTCCTCTGCGGGTAGTTGTTCAGCTTCTTCTACCTCCGGTTCGGGTTCCTCCATCGCCGGTTCGGCTTCCTCAACAGCCTCAGGCATAGGCTCTTCTGTGACTGCTTCGGGCTCTTCCAAAGTGGGTTCAAGCTCCTCCACAGTCGGTTCCGGCTCCTCTGCCGCCACCTCTGGCAACGCCTCCAGGACTACCACTTCTGCTTCGGGCGGAAGTTCTTTCTCTGCTTTAGCTTTATCCAAAGAATCAGGCAGGTCGTAGTCACGATAATCGGCATAGATGGCTCGGCTATCGTTAATATCTCTTATAATGGTAACTGTAGCGAATATCAAAAGATTACGCTCAACTATATTGGTGAATTTGTTCTTGAAAAAGTATCCAAAAATGGGTATATCGCCGAAGAAAGGCACCTTATGTACTCGCTCAATTTCGTCATTGAAAATAAGCCCACCGATAATTGCCGTATCGCCGTCGTGTAATTTGAGCGTGGTAACCAAGGTGCGCGATTGTGTCTGGGGCAGGTCTATTACCGTGCTGCCGACGCCAAATCGGTCAAAGCCGGGGATAGGGCTGGTAGTCCCCACCAATTCCTCGCTTTTGGGGATGAGGGTGAGGATGACCTCATTGGTCCCTCTGACCACGCGAGGATGGATTAGAAGTTGAAAACCGGTATCCACCGGGGAATTATCCGCCTCTTCAATGCTGAACTCAAGACCACCGGCTTGAGCCGCTTCGGCTCTGGTCTCGGCGAAACGAATGGTTTCGCCCACAAAGATGGTGGCCTCTTCATTATCACGCACCACTAACTTGGGCCGCTGAATGATCTCGCTATCCTCATCCTTTTTGAAGAATTTGAGCACGGCTACCATCTGTTCGGCGCTTAAGACTCCCGGAGTAAATATATCGGTGCCGGCCAGACGGTCGGTACTAAAGGGGAATTCATGCTGTATCACCGCACCGCTCCCAAAGACCTCAGGCCCGCTGCCTTTAGCGCCGCCGAAGTCTACGCCAAAGTCCAGTAAGTCCACTTTACCCGTGGTGACGAATTTTACATCCACCAGCACTTGCGGACGCTCCACATCCAACATCAGGATAACGCGCTCAATCTCCTCCAACTTGGGTTTGGTGTCAGTGGCGACAATAGAATTGGTGGCCGGGTCATATTCTAATGTGCCGAATTCGCTTTTCATATTATGCAAGGCCCTGAAGAGGGGAAATTGAGCACTTAAGTCAAGTTGACCACCACCCGCGGCACCACCGAAACCACCGCCAGCCCCTCCCCCTCGAAGGTCGGTAGCATATTCCGTCTCTATGCGGGGCCTATAGGCCACGGGTGGTTGCACATAGCGCAGTTGAAAGGTTCTGGTCTCAAGTTGCCTGGCCAGGCTTTCCGGGGTCATAACTCGCACAATTTCTTCTTCTCTCACTATGACATAACCGGCGGCCTTAACTATCTCCTGCAGGGCCTGGGGCCAGGGGATGTCCTCTATATGAAGATTAACCGGGACATCTTCTACATCAGAGCCCACTATGATATTGGCGCCGCTTTGCCGGGCCAGGATATTAATAATCTTCTTGAAGGAGGCCTCGTCTGCTTCAAGTGTGACCTGAGGAGGTCGGCTGACTTGCAAAACACCAGGTTTTATCTCTTCCACCAAGCAACCAATCTGCTTAGCCAGTATTTCAAGGGCGATTCGCCAGGGCACATCCACCAATCTCAAAGTCACTGTCTCGTCTATACCGGGCTGGAGCACGATATTGGCGCCGCTTTGCCGGGCGATATATTGCACCGCCTCCTGCGCGGGAACATTGCGGAAGTCGAAGGAGACATATTCCAAGACCCCTGGAAGTTCTTCTGGGGGTGGCGGCTGGCCTTGAGTGCTTTCACCAACCTCTGCTGAAATAGCCCAACTCACAAAGAAAAAGAGAAACGATACCGCCACAAATCGCCAGTATTTTTCGTGCATTCCTTATTACCTCCTGTGGAAGGAAATATGTTCCGGTTCAATCAATCATACTTCGGGCCATCACTTCCCCTTTATAGCGGAAAACGATGCGCTGCTTTTCTATGCGGTAGACTTCAAGGTCTGGAGATATTACATCGCCGGCCCCCACGACTCTATCCTCCACAATTGCGTAGGGGATCTCGGGGGTCCAGGCGATAAAAGAAATAGGTATTTCCTTGGACAAAAACTCCAAACGGATAGCAGCCCGATTCGCCAGCAAGGAGGCGGCTTGAAGGAGAATGATTATCTTAAGTGGCTTCGGGTCTTCCTGTCTTTCTGCCGCCTGAAGTAGTTCTTCGTATAACTTACCGGCGGCTTCATATTCACCTTCATAGAAAGACTCTCGCATCTGCTGGAACACCTGGAGGGTATCGTAATATACCAGGTCGGCGGAGATTTTCTCCACTTGCTTTCTTACTGTGGTTATGCGCCTGTTGGCCTCCAAATCATAAAATCCGGTGGCCAGAAGTGGGGTTAACTTTTCCTGCAAGACCTTCACGCCCTTGTAATCCTTTGCGGCCAGGCGCCTCCTCATTTCCTCCACCATTTTTTCGGCGGCAGCGACCAAAAGCCTCTCTTGCTCGGCGGTGTAAATCTTCTCGCGCGCTTCCTTTGCTATGGCTGGCCTTTCTTTAACCGGCACCAATTCCGCAGGCGGCCGAAAGGGGTCTCTCCTCATCTGGCCCCTTTTCTGGCGGCTGAAGCGATACTTCGGTTTGGCCAGTTCTTCAAGCAGAGAAAAGGGCTCTTCTGGTTCTTCCGGCGGCGTGGTTTGAGCCTGAAGAGGAGTAAAAAAAGACAAAGAAAAAATGCTAACAACCCATAGCAATACAATTTTTCTTTTCATAGGCTGGCTCCAGCAGGCGGCTTTACCTGAACCATACGAGAGGTGAAGGTGCTTATCTGCAAATCTATGTCCATCTGCAAGATATCCTCACCTCTGCCTGGCGAGACTCTAAAAGAATCCACCTGAATAAACCTTTCGTGGTTCTCCAGGAGATTGACGAAGATAGCGAACTGGAAGAAATCACTTTTCAGTTTCATATGATAGGTAACTCGTCTATAGGCCCTGGCCGCCTCCTCAGGGCGAGTGATGGGTATACTTATCTTACGAAAATCATTAATTTCCACGCCCGATTTTTTTCTAAATTCGTCCACGGTGTCGGCCATCTTGTCCAGTTCTTCACTATCAGGGATGATAATCTCGTAGCGGGCAATCTCATCCTGCAGAGCGGCAATTCTATCGGTCAAAGGCCCTATCTGCGCAATTTTTCCCTCGTGGATTTTAATGGTCCTTTGAAGGTTCTCTATCTCAGTATCGAGCGGCACCCTTTGCTTAATTTTCAGATATATGCCACCTCCCAAGCCGGCCAAGAGCAAAATTACTACCAAGACAGAAATAGCAAGTTTTTGTTTTTCTTCCATTGGTCTCACCTCACCTGCCAACGCCGCCGGAGGCAGGCCCTGTCGCCTGCCCCGGGGTCTGAGGAAGACTTTTGTTTACCAAGGAAAGTTCCAATTTGAATTCCAAGGCCTCAGGGGGGTCATAATCCCTGAGAACTTTCTTCGACCATCCGGGAGACGCTAAATGTAAGAAGTCCTCGAAAAACTCCTGGCCTATGCGCCCTGTTTCTCCCTCATACTCGCCTTGTAGGATGCGCATGAATTCAGCAAAATGGTTAGCATCTGGCCCTTGGGAACGACAATCAAGAATAAGTTTGCCACCTACATCTTTCTCTGCCATATGTGGCTCTTGCAGACTTAATTGGAAGAGCCAGATGTAAGGCGGCACCAAGTCACATAACTGGTCGAGTTTTGGCGCCCAGAGGGTGCGAGCCTGCCAGATTTGCTCTATAGTCTGTTTGCGCTGATTAAACTGGTTTATCTCGGCCTGTAGTTCTTCGTATTGTTGAGCTTTCTCAGCCCTCTCTTTTTCATAGTCTATCAAGTTGTCTCTTTGGTTGCGCAACCCGGGCAAAAGAATGAAATGAAGCCATATGAGAACAAAAAGGCAAATGCTCACCAAAGCCGCCCCGATGAAGATGACCAACCTGCGCGGAAGCGGGGTCATCTCCGGTCGGCGATATTCTTCCGGAAGCAAGTCTATTTCTATCATAATTTACCTCTTAGCCGCACGGCCAAACCTAATGCGATAGCCAGCCTGGGAGCGTTTTCTCTCACCCTGGAGGCCTGTCGCTCACTTAACTTCAAGGTGACTCCCTGGGTAGGGTCCCATAAAGTGGTAGGGCGCCCCAGCACTTCTTGCAATCCCTCCGCCACCCCCGCCAGCAGCGCACCTCCTCCGGAGAGCAAGACCTGACCCACTTCCCTTTCGGACTGAGTTTCAAAATAATCAAAGGACAAACGAATCTCCCTTCCCAGGTCAGCCAGGGGCTCCAAAAGGGCCTCGGCCACTTCAGCAGCCCTCTCGCCGGGAGATATTTTCAGTTGGTCTACACTTTCCGGGTCCAAGGAAAGGCGCTTCCCGATGGCCACAGAAAAATCTGTTCCACCCAGGTAAATCTCTCGGGTGAAGTGAGAGGAGCCACCCATTATGATGTTGATGTTAGTCTTACGGCCACCAATATCCACCAGGGCCAAGGCCTTATCATCCGTGCCCGAAGTAAGTGGGCTGCCCCAGGTCAAAAAGGCATTGCCCAGGGCGAAGGCGTCCACATCGATAACCACCGGTTCCAAACCCGCGCTTCTCACCACGTCGATATGTTCCTGGATGAGGCTCTTCTTAACTGCCGCCACCAACACCTTCATATTGGGTTTGCCTTCTTCCTCGCCCTCATCAATTTTCTGACAATCCAAAGCCACCTGGTCCATCTCGAAGGGAATGTAGCGTGCGGCTTCATATCGGATGGAATTTTTCAACTCCGACGGGCTCATACGGCGCAAAGTGATATAACGGACTATAACCCCGCGGCCAGAAACGGCCGTAGCCGCGCGTTTGCTGGAAATATTCCCGCTCGAAAGTGCCTCTCTTAAAGCGTCTTTAACCCTATCCTGCGAGGTGATCCTGGCATCTCCGTAGCCGGATAAAGCGAAATTTTTACCTTCCATAGTAAGTTCCACAGCCTTAATTGCATACTCGCCTATGTCCAGGCCGAGCATCCTTCTTCTTTCCCCAATCATAGCCCACCGTCCTCAAGGGTCAATGGATTCTACCCTTTGCTAACAAAACAAAAAACCATTCCGACTGCCGTAGGAATGGCTTTTTGACTAACCTTCCCTAAATCCTTTCGGCAGTTCGGCTATCCACCAGGGGATCCGCTACTTTGCGCCTCCGCCTCTCGACGGATTTGCCTTTATCGAGGATTGAGGCCAAATTTTTATTATCACTCACTCAGGTAGCATGTCAGGCTACCAATCATAAATATAGCACACTTTTCTAGAAAGTCAACTGAAAAATTCAAGATAAAGCAAGAAAGTTTCTCTCTTATCACGGCTTTAAAAGGCCTCGGGAAGCACCCTTTTAGTAGTCTCCTCCAGATATCGGGTGATTTCCTGGGGGTCATCCATCTTAAACACCTCATTTGTAACTTTTGCGGCCTCTTCCATAGTTACCGAGCGAATAACTTGTTTGAGTTCAGGGATAGTGCTGGGGGCCACGCTGAACTCTTTAAGTCCCAATCCCAAAAGGAACATGGCATAGACCATTTCTCCGGACATCTCTCCACACATAGCCACCGGTATGTTGTTGCGCTCTCCAGAATCAATAGTCATCTTGAGAAGTCGCAATATGGCCGGGTGGGCGGGATTAAATAGAGGAGCTACCCCCTCGTTTGCGCGGTCCACGGCTATGGTGTATTGAATGAGGTCGTTGGTCCCGATGCTGAAGAAATCACATTCCTTGGCCAGGCTATCAGCAATAAGCACTGCTGCGGGAACTTCAATCATTATGCCTATCTCCACATCTTTATTAAAGGCGATTTGCTCGGTCTCCAGTTCTTGCATTACATCCCGTACCACCCGCTTGGCCCGACGCAGTTCATCCAGGGTAGCAACCATAGGGAAAAGTATTCTTACCGGACCAAAGGCGCTGGCGCGCAGGATAGCGCGCAGTTGGATGCGAAAGAGGTCCAACCTTTTGAAACAGTAGCGGATGGAACGAAGGCCTAAGAAAGGGTTCCTTTCCGGTATGGCGCCGAACTTATCCGCGCCCAAATCGAGCGTGCGGATGACGATGGGCCTTCCTCCAAGGGTAGTCACTGCTCTTAAGTATGCCTGGAAATGCTGGTCTTCTGTGGGTTCGGCGGTTTTGCCGAAGTACAGGAATTCCGTCCGATAAAGACCAATTCCCGAAGCACCGTGGTGCAGACAGGAAGGAATCTCGTCAGGGGATTCGATATTGCCCAAAATGGTCACCCGGTGGCCGTCGAGGGTTTCGGCCGGGAGATCTCTGATAGCGGCAAGTCGTTCCTCAAAAGATTGAAAACTTTGCTGCCGGCCGCGATAATTTTCCAGGGTCTCTTCATCCGGGCTTATAATCACCACGCCGTGAGTGCCGTCAATGATGACTAAGTCTCCTCCAGAAACATCGGTAGTTATGTCTCCCAGGCCCACTACCGCCGGAATGTCCAAGGCTCTGGCGATGATGGCCGTGTGTCCGGTGCGGCCGCCGACATCGGTGGCAAATCCTAATACCTTGCTTTTGTCCAGTGCCAGGGTCTGCGAGGGACTTAAATTGCGGGCAATAACCACCACCTGTTCCTGCAGTCTGTTGAGTTCCTCCACCTTTTCGCCCAATAGCGTCCTGAGCAGCCTCCTTTCCACATCGAAAATATCCGAAACCCGCTCGGCCAAATAGGCATCATCCATTTCCTGAAAGGCCTTAATGTATTTGCGCAGGGCACGGCTTATAGCATATTCCGGGGTGTGCTTTTTATCCCTGATGAGCGAAGTAATTTCCTCTATGAGGTTTTTATCCTGCAGCATTTCCAGGTGGACTTGAAAGATAAGGGCGTGCTCCAGGCCAATCCTTTTGGCCGCCAGACCTTGAAGACTTCTGATTTGCTCCTGGGCTTTAGCCAGGGCGGTATGTAACCTCTCCAACTCCGCTTCCACTTCCTCACCCTTGATATAACGGCGCGGGATGCGAAACTCCTCGCTATCCAGAACAAAGGCCTCCTTGATAACCACGCCGGGAGAGGCCGCAATGCCCTTTTTAATTTCCATCTTTAGCCTCGCTAAACTCCTGTACTATCAACCTGGCTACAGCATCCAGAGCCTGAGGGGCATCTTTGCCCTGGGCAGCGATGGTGAGTTTGCTGCCCCAGCCTGCACCCAGGGTAAGAAGCTCCATAATGCTCTTGGCATCTACCCTGCGGCGCCCCAAAGAAAGTGTAACATCGGCCTCGAACTTATTGGCCAGTTCCGCTAAAAGCATAGCCGGTCGGGCATGCAGGCCACTGGAGTTCTTAATGGTAACTGTGCGTTTAACTGAATTTTCCTTCATCGTCTCAAAAACCAATCTGGCCAGAGAATCAGAATTTCTCAGCCGCCTTTAGATTTTCCTCAGCCTCTTTCAAAAGTTCCACCACTTCTTTCTTATCCTCGGCCTCTTTCAAGAAACGGCAGAAATTAGTGTCTCGCAAAAGAAGCGAGACGCGTTCCAGACAGGCGAGATGCTCGCCTGAAGCATCGGGTGCAGAAAGGAGTAGGAAAAAGACATAAACGGGCTCGCCGTCAAGAGCGTCGAACTGAACCCCTTGGGTGCTTCGCGCCAGAAGCCCCAGCACCGATTTCACTCCTTTGCATCTGGCGTGGGGAACCGCCACCCCTTTGCCTATTCCCGTAGAGCCTAATTTCTCCCGGGCCAAAAGGGCTTTAACCACCGCTGGCACCTGCTTCGTTTTTAGTAGTCCTGTCTTTTTGAGCATAGCCACCATCTCTTTAATGGCTCCTGACTTATCTCGTGCCTGGAGATCATCTATCACAGCCTCGGGTGCCAAAAAGCCCAGAAGTTTCATCCAGCCCTCCTATAGTCCTAAGGCCGGCCATCTGAAAATCATCTCCATCCTCCACATCGCTTTTTTCTCTCTATTGCCTCCTCTTTTAAATGCTTTTATCAAAGAACCCCTTGCAAGGGACCGAGATATACTTTCTTAAAGACCATAAAGATTAAATAGATGAGGAAACAGGCCACAGCCCCATAAATGGCCCAGCCCAGGATTTTGGCCAGAAGTTCAGCAGCAAATTGGGCGTCCTCCGAATAACTTTGCGAAAGCCTACTCAAGTTCTCCTCAAGACTTCCTGAGCCCTCCCCCACCTCAATAATATTGAGAAACTGCAGGTCAAAGAAATCGGTAGCGGCCAGGGACTCGGTGAGCGTCGTGCCCTGAGCCACCTCATCTGCTGCCGGGAGCACGCGGTCGCAAAAGGCCCGATTATTTGTGGCCTCGGCAGACCGGGAGATAGCCTCGGGTAGAGATACGGCGGCTCTGGTCATTAGATGAAGTGCCCAGGTGAAACGAGCGACCACGAACTTCCGCACCAGTTTGCCCAGCCCCGGAAACTCTATCAAAACAAGGTCGGTGACCTTCCTTCCCACCAGAAATCTTCTGGCCAAAAATCCCACCACTATAAGAGAAAGAGTTCCACCTACAACTAACTTCAGCAGCCTCTTGGCCCAGGTGAGCTCCATACCAAGCAATTCTTCGAAAACATAGACCAAAAATCCCAATACCACAAGCGCCGCCACAAACATTATTCCCGGCCAGATGAGAGCGGTTATCGTCCTGCGAAATAGACGGGAGCGCCACTCATAGTATTCGGAAAGGTCCTGAGCCATAGCGCCCAGACTACCGGTGCGCTCACCTACATCCACCATCTTCGTCACCAGAGGTGGAAATAACCCTTTCTCGAGTTCGAAGGCTTCAGCCAGATGATTTCCGGCCTCAACCTGGTTTCTGATGCGGCCTACAGCCGCACGCAGCCGGGCCGACTTTGTAGTTCCCTCTAAGGTGGCAAATGCTCGCTTTACCGGGACGCCAGCCTCCAGGAGCGTGGCCATTTGATGTAAGAAAAGGGAAAGTTTCCTGAAGCCAATTCGCCCTAAAAGCAAGGCTAATTCTCCGGTCTCAAATTTGAGTTAATCAAGCGCATTATATCGCTCCGGCGCTGCCGGGCTGGGCGCGGGCCCCTACCAGGACACTAACCTCTTTTGCGCCCGCCGAGAGAAGGGTGCGCGCACATTCCGAGGCCGTAGCACCAGTAGTCATCACATCATCCACAAGAAGAACTCTTTTGCCCGTCACTTCAGCCGACCGACGCACCTTAAATGCGCCGCGCACATTCTCCCGCCGCTTGCTTTCGCTCAAGCCCGTCTGTGAGGCCGTGGCCCTGATTCTGCAAAGGTTCCTCTCGGAAATAGGTTTTCCCAGTAACCGGCTCAAACGCTCTGCCAGAAGGCCGGCCTGGTCAAAACCGCGCCTAAGCCTCCGGGTCCAGTGAAGGGGAACGCTCATAAGCAAGCCCTGCCCCTGGGCCAGCCCCTCCTTTCGCGCAACTCCCGAAAGCATAGAAGCCAAGGGCTCTACCAGATATTCCAGGCGCTGATACTTAAACCGAAGTATCATCTCCCGTAGCGGCCCGGAATAAGGCCCTATAGCAACGGCCCGGCCAAAGGCGAGTCTTTTGCCTCGACAAATGGGACAATCTCTCGCCGCATATGTATATGGCCCTAAGAAGGCCGCGCACCGTGGACATCGCTCGCCGAAGGTGAGCCTAATGCCTCCCATGCAGTCAGGGCATATATAAAGGCCCTCGCCGAAAACGAGGCCTCGGCCGCAAAGCAGGCAATTCCGAGGAAAAATAAGGTCTAAAACACCTCCCAAACCCCGCCGCCAATCCATTCAAATTTGCTCCTCGGACGCTTCGATGCGCTGAAATTATACAAGAAATAATTCGGAAGTCAAGGGAAAACCCGCCTCTCAAAGCAACCAGCGACATCTCATTGGCGGAAATTTCCTTTGACAACTTGGAAAGCCCTGTTATAGTATTATTTCTCAATTTTCGGCCCAACAAATGGGGCTTATAATTATGTCCAGTTTTGATTTTTCTTTCTCCTCCAAGGCCCGAAGAATCAAAGAGCCGCCGATCAGCGCCCTTATGCGCTGGGCCGTGGAGGAAAAAGACCTCATTTCCCTGGCTGCAGGCCTGGTGGATTACGAGTCTCTTCCTGCTGAGGAAAGCCTTACTGTCCTGAGGGAGATTTTAGAAGACCGCAAAAAGGCCCCTCTTGTCCTGCAGTATGGCACCAACGAAGGTCTTCTGGCTTTGCGCGAGCATATCCTTTCCCGCTGGCACAGGAGAGAAGGGATAGGTCCTTCTTTCTCCGGACTCTCGACCAGGAATGTGGTGATAACTACCGGCTCGCAGCAATTGCTTTATCTTGTGGCCGAGGCCCTGCTTGACCCCGGAGATATAGTCATAATCGGTGCGCCATCATATTTCGTCTTTATGGGGGCTCTGGAAAGCGCCGGGGCGCAAACGCTTAGCGTGCCCCTGGACGCCCGTGGCCTCAGGACGGATATTTTGGCCGAAAAGTTGGAAGGGCTTAAGAAAGAGGGGAATCTCTCCCGGCTGAAGATGATTTATGTGGCCTCATATTATCAAAACCCTACCGGCATTTCCCTCATTCCCGAGCGGCGGCGGGAACTCGTAGATGTGGTGCGGCGACTGCGGGCCGAGCAGCCCATCTTGATTCTGGAAGACGCCGCCTATAGGGAACTTCGCTACGAAGAAGAAGAGGCACCTTCCATTAAGGCCCTGGATGAGGGAAACAAACTTGTGGCTATGGCGGGGACCTTTTCCAAAGCCTTTGCTCCAGGGATAAGGACCGGTTACGCCTTCTTACCGGACCCTCTGGTCGAGCCCATACTCAATCTCAAGGCAAATCACGATTTTGGCTCGGCAAACATAAATCAACATCTCGTACTTTCGGCCCTGGAAAGTGGTCTCTATGACAAACATCTAAAAGCGCTCAGGGCCAGGTATAAAGAGAAAAGGGATGCCATGCTTGAGGCCCTGGAAAAAAATCTATCCGACCGCGCCCAGTGGGAAGTTCCTGGTGGCGGGCTATATGTCTGGGTAAGTTTCCCTGCGGAAATCGAAACCGGGCCAGAGAGCCTTCTTTTTCAAAAAGCGAAGGAAAAGGGTATGCTTTATGTGCCCGGGGAGTTTGCTTACGGCCCGGATGTGGAGCCTCTGCCCAAAAATCACATCCGTCTCAGTTTCGGCTCACCCACCACTGGGGAAATCAGGGAAGGGGTAAGGAGGCTTTCCCTGGCCCTGGATGAGGTCCCGAGCAAGAAAAAAGCAGGAAAAAAGGTGGCCGCAAGAAGAAGTTAATGAACTCTTGCGCCTTCCGGACACTCGCCTTTTCCTCATATCACAAGGAAATGAAATTTGCTTGACTTTTGCAAGAAAATGCTTATTATGTTTTGAAATGAGACCCAGGATTTTGCAGAAATATGTTACCGGAGAACTGCTCAAGGTCTTCGCCCTGGCGCTGGTGGTGGCCACCGGGGTGATGTTTCTGGGATCTTCCCTGCAGCAGATGCATCAGTTGAATTTGGGCCCCCGGCAACTCTTGCGCCTTTTGCCCTTCCTTTTCTCCCTGGTTATTCCGTACACCTTGCCGGTGGCTCTGCTTTTTGCCGTAACTTTAACCTACGGCCGGTTAGCCGCAGATAATGAAATTGTGGCTATGGAGGCCTCCGGGATTAATCTTTTCTGGATATTCCTGCCGACGATACTGGTGGGGCTGGTGGTATCCGCAGTAGCGGTTTATGTGAATCAGGGCTTTGTTCCGCAGGCGCATTATCGCGTGCGGGTTCTGGCCAAAGATGAACCGGAGATAATGGTAGAGAGCCTGCTTAACGAACATCTCATAACCGACCGCCCGGTGCGCTTCGGCTCTTTTCGCCTTTCCTTCGACAACTACGAGAATGGGCTATTGCACAAGGTTGTGCTGGTAGATGTTGCTCCTGAGGATGGCATCAGCAAGATTTTCTCCTCGGAAGAGGCCCAGGTCTTCATAGACCGGGAGAAAAATCTTTTGGAGATAGATTTGTACAAAGTAAGTTGGCAGGCCGTGCGAAAGGACTCTCAAGGCAAAGACGAGGTGCACTCGGGCTACGCCGGACAGTTGCCTTTTCAACAAAAGTTAGACATACTCAGCTTAAGCCGTGAAAAACCCAAATATTTAACCACCAGGGAACTTCTGCAGCGTTTGAAGGAAACCTCCTCCCCCAGCGAGCAGGCCCAGGCCGGACAGGTTGAAAGAGCCAGGATTTTGACCGAAGTGCATCACCGCTGGGCCCTGGGATTTTCCTGCCTGGTCTTTGTGCTGGTGGGAACTCCTCTGGGGATTATCAGCCGCTGGAAACATCCCCTGAGCGCCTTTGCCTTCAGTATGCTTCCTGTCCTGGTGATTTATTATCCTCTTACTATGGGCGGCCAGGCCCTGAGCGAAGAGGGCAAACTGCCGCCGGTAGTGGCTTTGTGGATGGGCAATATCCTTCTTTTCATCATCGGGGCGGTACTATTCTATGGGATTTTGCACCACGGGCTACCCGGCAAAGGTTTGTTTTCTGGATTGGCCAAGTCCTCAGGAAAAAGGCCGTGAGCGCCCCGGGCCAAATAAGACCGGAGCATATGCAAAAATGCCCTTTCGCATCTTAGACAACTATGTCACCCGCACCTTCCTTTACACCTATGTCATCTGTTTGGTCACGGTTATCGGTCTTTACATTATTGTGGACGCCTTCGCCACCATAGACGAGGTGATTGAGGCCTATGGACTCAAGGGACTGCTTCCTACACTGGCCCGCGTCTATATCCATAAACTTCCCCTGATATATTACCAGATAGGTTTCGTGATAACCGTGATGGCGGGAATGTTTACCGTTACTCGCCTCTCCAGATATAACGAAATATTGGCTATGAAGGCCGCCGGCGTAAGTGTGTATCGCATCCTCTGGCCCATTTTTGTCCTGGCCATCTGCATCACTGCGCTCATTTTTGTGGACCAGGAGATGCTCATACCGGCCTTAGCAGAGAAGATTGATGAAGCCCAACTCATGCTCAGGGGCAAAAAGAAAGATACCCTTACCAGCGTATTCAAGACCGATTCCTTCAGCAATATTTTCATAGCGGAGAAATTCATCGCCGAAGAATCCCGGATGGAAGGGGTAAGCATTGTGCATTTGTATCCGGATGGCTCTCAGAAGATTTATATCACCGCTGATTATGGCTTGTGGAAGGAGGATGAAAAAGGGAATAAGAAATGGTATCTGTATGACGGCCAGGAGTACCATTATAACCGCAAGCAGGAACGGATCCACGGCACGCCCTGGCCCCTTTCGCCGGAGAGCTATGTGATAAGGCTAAAGGACGAACCTGTAAACCCGGAGGACTTCCTCATTCAAAGCGACCTTGCACCCGAAGACCTTTTCAAAAAGGAGGTGCACCTGGCACTCCTTTCCACAGCCGAACTTCGCGCCCGTGCGGAGAAACTACCCAATGTCTCCTTTTTGAAGGCGCTGGTCTATGAACGCTATACCTTCCCCCTTACCAATTTAATCCTCTTGATGCTGGGGCTTCCGTTGGTGCTCCGGGAAGAGCATAAGAGTGCTTTTCTAAGCGCCGGGCTTTGTATCCTGCTTTGTGTGGCCTTTTATGGTATCTATTTTGCCTGCTCGCAACTCAGCCGTAAGGGCATGCTTTCCCATATTGAGGCCGCCTGGCTTCCGGTGTTACTTTTCGGCGCTTTAGGGCTTTATCTATTTGACGGCGTGAAGTCTTAAAATGTCAAGTCTGGCAGGAAGGGCTTCCTGTTTTTTCGAAATATTCTATGGTCTTTTTCAAGCCTTCTTTCAGGTCTATCCCGGGCTCAAACCCCAGTAGCCTCCTCGCCTTGGTGATGTCGGCATAGGAATGCGGAACATCCCCGGGCCGGGGCTCGCTATGTATGGACTTTAGATTGGTGCCGACAATCTCATTTATGAGACGAGCCAACTGATTTACCGTGGTTCGCTCCCCACAGGCTACATTAAACACTTCCCCACTTACTGAAGAACTGTGGATGGCCAGCCAATTCGCCAGAACTACATTTTCCACATAGGTAAAATCCCGGGACTGTTCTCCATCACCGTAAATGGTGGGCGGCCGGGCATTGAGCACGGCAGAGATGAATTTGGGGATAACCGCGGCATACTGGGCCTGGGGATTCTGCCGCGGCCCAAAAATATTGAAATACCTCAAGACTACCGTTTCCAGTCCGAAAAGTTCGCTCCAGACCCGCGCGTAGCACTCCCCGGCCAGTTTACTTACCCCGTAGGGGGAAATGGGGTCAAGGGGCAAGTCCTCAGTTCTGGGAAGTGGACCGGCGCTGCCATAGACAGAAGAACTGGAGGCATAGACGAACCGCTTCACTTTGGCCTTCTCGCTGGCCACCAGAAGATTGAGAGTTCCCTCCACATTGGCGCGATTTGAGGCCAAAGGCTC
>LIZR01000078.1 GCA_001302825.1 Planctomycetes bacterium DG_23
ACCGCTTGAGGGTCGGTATCCGGAAGGGCTTCGGAAAGACCCTCGCCCCGCAACACCAGCACCACCCGATGTTCTTTCACCGTCTCCAGGAAAAACTTTACCCCTTCTTGCGGGGTCAAAACCCTTCTGATTTTTTCCACCAATTCTCTATTCTTTTCATCAGATGGCCTTCCGGCGCGCCTATCTATGACCAGGCCATTTTTATCCAGGGTGGCGAAATTGCCGCGAGCGGCCACATCCCCGTCTTCAAGCGGAAAATCAATCCCTGCGGCCTCCAGGACACCGCGGCCGATGATGGTTTCAACCGGGTCATAGCCAAAAAGGGCGAAATGCCCCGGACCGCTTCCCGGAGTTATACCCGGAGAGACGGGGTCGAGCATACCGCAGATAGATTTTTTGGCCAGGCTGTCCAGATTGGGGGTGCTGGCGGCCTCCAATTCCGTGGGCCCGCCCTCCTCCATAGGAAGCCCGCCTACGCCATCCAGGATATAAAATATTATCTTTGTTTTGGCCTCCATAGCCAATCCATCTACAAGTTCGGGATGCATAGAAAACCATCCTTTCTCAAGAGAAGACCCTTAACCTTCGGGGGCTCGCTGGCTGCCAGCCTTCCAAAACTCCCTTATGTCTTCAACGGCGCGGCTGCGAGCGAAAAAGCATCCATATCAAGAATGCACCATCAACATCGCAAGTTGTCGGGTGTAATCAAGTTTTGCCAGTCTGATTTTCATCGGACATCGATTCTCACGCGGCACCTCAAAATTAAAAAGCCCCTCATACCCGACTTCACGAAGAGCTTTGATTAGTTCTTCCCAGTTAATGGTTCCTGCGCCATAGGGTAGTATATGGTCATCGCGACTACCGATGCTGTCCGTTATATGAAGGGCCTTCAGTCTCTCTCCGGCCTTAAGAATGAAGTCTCGGCAATCTCCTCCAGCCATATTGAGATGTCCCGTATCCAGACATAATCCCAGACCACTTCCACGCACGGCATTAAGCAAGCCAAGCATATTTTCTATGGACCCGCCGTTTTCAAGGCAGATGGTTGTGGGGCCTCCCTGAACGAAGTCCGAAATCTTCTCCAACGCTTCCACATTGCATTCAAGAATTTTCTCAGGTGCATAGCCCAGGGCCCTCATCCCCTTCCCTCCCGGATGTAAAACGCCGGCAGAGATATTCAATGCTGCAAAAAGGTCGCACCACCTTTTCATATCATCCATTATCTCCAGTCTCTTCTTTTCATCGGGATGGGCAATATCCGCACCGAGGTAAAAATGTCCCTGGGGAAAAGAGAAATCATAATCTTCGGCAAACTGCTTAAGTTCTCTTCCCACTTCTGTCGGTTGGCCTCTCTTAAGTAGCATCCAACCGTGTTCACTTGAAAGCTCAGTGCAATTCCAGCTATGCTGGACAAATGTGCGTACCATATCTTCCGGGGAGAGTTCGTATAAGTAACTGCTCCACATCGAAATTTGCATTTCTCGTTTCCTTAACTTATTACTCAACACCAACGCAAATTATATACTTTTTAATCGAAGCCTTCACCCCTTTGAGGGCGATTCGCTACGAACCTTCAAGAACTCCATTATGGCCCGCCGGCTTATAAGACCCACCAAGCGCCCGTTCTGGGCCACGGGAAGATGGGATACGCCACTTCGCTCCATCTTTACCCAGGCCCGTTCCAGATTTTCCTGCGCTTCAACCACAAGTCTCTTTATGGCATTATTCATAACCCCGCGCACCCTGGTTGCATACCACTGGCTTCTGGGCACCTTTTTCACTCCCTCCACGCTCACTATCCCCACCAGAACCCCATGTTCAACCACCGGCAATGCCTCAAGGCCACGAGGAAGTAGATATTCATTAATCAAAGTATCAAGGGAGATATCGGGTTCGGCAGCCACGGTGGGCATAGACATAAACTCACCCACGGTCGCCTCCTGGAGTGCGGAGCGAAGCACCAGACTGCGATAGCCGGCGGTGGCCATCTGAAAAAGCACAAAGCCCATAAACATAAACCAGATTCCACCGGCCACGCGAAGGACCAGAGTGATAATAAAGCCGCAGGCCATAAGAGTGACCGCCACGGCCTTACCGGCACGGCTGGCGGTTAAGGTGGCAGAGTGAAGGTCACCTCTCGCAGACCAAAGCACCGCCCGCAGAATCCTTCCCCCATCAAGAGGAAACCCCGGAGCGAGATTAAATAAAGCCAAGATAAGGTTAATGCTGGCCACATATTTGAGTATAGCAGAAACAAGGGCACCGGGAGAAGTCTTCGCCAGAAGCAGGAAGAAAAAAGCGGAAAGCCCGAGACTGCTCAAGGGGCCGGCGAGGGCCATAGTGGCTTCAGCCCAGGGGGTTTTGGGCTCCTCGGCCATCTCGGCCATTCCGCCGAAAAAAAATAAGGTGATGCCCCGCATCTCTATGCCGTGAGTGCGGGCTACCAAAGAATGACAAAGTTCGTGAAAGAGGACGGAAGCGAAAAGAAGCCCTGCCGCCGCTACCCCCATAACCAGCGCCTCTCTTTTGTTCAGGTCAGGTATACGGTCGGTGAAATACCCCATAAGCATAAAGGCCAGCAAGACAAAGACTATAAACCAAGTCAGATGTATCTTGATGGGTATGCCGAATATTTTGCCAACTTTTATACCTCGTTCCAATTGCCTTCCTCTATTTTTCCTCCAGGGGACGGAAGATGCTCAAGCCCTACATAGTGCAAACCTGCACCGGCCCAGGCCAGGGAATTTCTCACTCTAATCATTCTGAGTTAACACTCAAACTATATGCTATTATTTTAATAAAATTTGCGCCAATATTCAAGGATAATTCAGGAAGTGAAAGACGGTCAATTTTGTAATTATTTGACAGTCGCAACATCAGCAGAAGGGGCAGGATTTGTGAATGTACACTTAATGGTCTAATTGGCCAATGATCAAAGAGGCGTTATGGCCGCCGAAACCGAAGGAATTGGACATAGCCACGGTGATGCGCTCTTCACGAGCGGTATTGGGAACATAATCCAAATCGCATTTGGGGTCGGGATTTTCATAATTTGTGGTAGGAGGCATAACGCCCTGCTCAACGGCGAGAGCCGTAATGACCATCTCCACGCCGCCTGAAGCGCCAAGAAGATGGCCGAGCATAGATTTGGTAGAACTTACAGCCAGACCATTAGCGCTGGGGCCGAAGACCTTTTTTATGGCCTTAGTCTCAACCTCGTCGTTTAAAGGGGTGCTGGTGCCGTGGGCGTTGATATATTTAACATCCTGAGGAGAAATGCGCGCATCGTTAAGAGCCACGCGCATAGCCGAACTGGGGCCTGCGCCCTCAGGGTCAGGGGCAGTAATGTGCCAGCCATCGCCACTCATTCCAAAGCCCAGCATCTCGGCATAAATATGTGCCCCCCGCTTTTTGGCCATTTCCATTTCTTCCAGCACCACCACGCCGGCGCCCTCGCCCAGGACAAAGCCATCTCGCTCTAAATCAAAAGGCCGGGAGGCCTTCTCCGGGGCATCGTTACGACAGGAAAGAGCCCTCATTGCCGCAAAACCTCCCACGCCCATCGGGGTTATGGCCGCTTCCGAGCCGCCCGAGATTATCACATCAGCATCCCCGGATTGTATGATCTTGAAGGCATCACCAATAGCGTGTGAGCCAGAGGCGCAAGCCGTAGCCACAGCGGTATTGGGCCCTTTAAGACCATACATAATGGAAATCTGACCGCTGGCGGCATTCACCATCAGTTTGGGTATCATAAAAGGAGAGATGCGCGAAGCCCCCAAAGTCAGCAGCCGCGTATGCTGTTTTTCAATCTCTATGAGGCCGCCAATTCCAGAACCAATAATTACTCCAGCGCGAAATGGGTCTATGCGGGAAAAATCAATACCGGAATCTTCCACGGCCTTCATAGCGGCGACTAAAGCGAATTGGGCAAAACGGTCGAGATGGCGGGCGAGTTTTTTATCCAGGTATTCTTCAGGCCGGAAATCAGTGACTTCGCTGGCAATACGGACCTTAAAACCGGAAGCATCGAAGCCAGTAATTTCTTTTATGCCACTTTTTCCGGCGACAAGGGCGTTCCACAAGTCTTCTTTTTCCACGCCGAAAGAAGTTACCGCCCCCACGCCGGTAATAACTGCCCGCCTTCGGTTCATTGGTTACATCCGCTCCTTTATATAGTTTATGGCCTCACCCACGGTCTGTATCTTCTCTGCATCTTCATCGGGCACCTGAATATTAAAGGCATCTTCGAACTCCATAACCAGTTCCACTGTGTCCAGCGAATCGGCGCCCAAGTCGTTAACGAAAGAACTCTCCGGGGTAATTTGAGTGCGCTCTATGCCCATTTGCTCGCTGACGATGTCGATTACTTTTTCCTTAATTTCATCCGCCACGACTACTCCTCCTTCACTAATGCCAGGCCTGAAGCCTTTGCCCGGACAAAAACTCTAAGCCAGTTTGCCGGCAGAGTTTATTTGCTCTACCGTAATGCAGCAACCTATTCGATAATGACAGCCACCAACTGTCCTGATAATCTTAACAAGAATTCTTCAAAGGGCAAACAAAAAAAAGAGTCCAGAAATTTTTCAGGTAACCTGAGCTGAGAAACGGCGGCGAAGGCGTTCCAGTGACTTTGAGTCTGCCACATTTCGCACCTCGGCCTCTGGAAGCGTCCGCTTCAGAAGCCCAGAAAGCACCCTTCCCGGCCCAATCTCGTAGAACTTCTCAGCCCCTTTAGTTCCCAGGAATTCCATTGAGTTTTGCCAGAGAACGGGGCTGGTAACTTGCCTAACTAATATCCGGCGTATCTCCTCAGGCTCTTGGACGAACCTGGCGGTTACATTGGAAACGATAGGCACCTTCGGAGGTTTAATCTCTACCTGGGCCAACTCCCGCTCAAGTTTCCCGGCGGCGCTGGCCATAAAGCTTGAATGAAAAGCGCCGCTAACTTTTAAATGCACCACCTTGAGGGCCCCACGCTCTTCAGCCAGCCTGCCGACCAGCAGAGCTGCCTCGGTGTCTCCGGAAAGCACCCTTTGGCCGGGCGAGTTGAGATTAGCCACTATTATTTCCCCCACCCGGCTCGCCTCCTTGGCTATCTTCTCCACCTCTTCATCTTCAAGGCCAATAATGGAGACCATCCCGCCGGGTTTCTCTTCACTGGCCTGCTGCATATACTGGCCGCGTTTTTTAACGACCTCGAGCGCATCTTCGAAACTAAAGGCGCCGGCGTAATGTAGCGCAGTGTATTCCCCCAGACTCAAACCCGCCGCGGCAAAACATTCCTCTTCCCGCATCACCTCCTTTTCAAAAACCTCCAACACTGCTATGCTGGTCACAAATATGGCCACTTGAGACAGGGCCGTGGAGTTAAGTTTCTCCTCCGGGCCGACAAAACAAATTTCGGCTAAGTCATAACCCAAAAGACGGTTCGCGCGCTCAAAGACCTCCCGGACACAGTCAAATTCTTCATAAAGGTCCTTTCCCATTCCCACATATTGCGCCCCCTGACCGGGGAAGAGATAGACGACCCTTTGCATCTCACCACCTAATGACTGCTGAGGCCCAGGTGAGCCCCCCGCCAAAGGCCACCAATATCACAATATCTCCGGGCGAAAGCCTGCCTTCGCGGTTGGCTTCATCCAAAGCGATGGGAACGGAGGCGGCGGAGGTATTTCCATATCGGTCTATATTGATATACATTTTCTCCTTGGGCAAATGAATCTTTTTTGCCGCTGCATCAAGAATTCTTATATTTACCTGATGGGGTATGACCAGAGCGATGTCATTTACGGCTATTTCTAAACGCTCGATGGCCTCGACCAGGAGGTCTTGCATCTTGGTTACAGCGAATTTGAAGGTCTCCCGGCCGCGTATTTTCATATAGTGAAGCCTGCGGTCAACGGTCTGGTGAGAGGCAGGCAGGCGCGAACCGCCGGCCGGAAGTATCATATATTCTGCCCCGGAACCATCGGCGCCCAGGGTGGTGTAAAGGACGCCGCGTGGTTCATCGGTCTTCACCAAAACGGCTGCGCCAGCGCCGTCCCCAAATAAAACACAGGAGCCCCTATCGGTATAATCGGTAAAGGTGCTCAAGGCTTCAGCGCCGACTATGAGGGCCGTTTTGCAACTGCCCCGGGCCAGATATTCACTGGCCGCCGAAACTCCGTAGATGAAGCCCGAACAGGCGGCCAGAAGGTCAAAGGCCCCGGAACCGTTTGCGCCCAGGCGGTTTTGTAAGATACAGGCGGTGGAAGGGAAGAAATAGTCAGGGGTAATGGTGCCCACGATGATGAGGTCCAAATCCTCAGGCTTTATCTTGGCCGCCTCGAGCGCTCGGCGTGAGGCCTCGTAGGCTAAGTCGCTGGTGGCGGCGCCATCGCTAATCAGGCGGCGCTCTTTGATACCGGTGCGGGTGCGAATCCATTCGTCCGAGGTATCCACCATCTTCTCCAGGTCCTGATTGCTCATTATCTTTTCGGGCACGAAACTGCCGGTGCCCGCGAAGGTCACTCCGGTGGGCTTTAACATACCAAACCTCTAAGTGTCAAAGGAGGCAAGTTCGGCCACTATGTGTTTATTTACCTGGAATTTGGAGAACTCCCGGGCCACCCGTACCGCATTTCTCATTGCGCGTCTATCGGAACTTCCGTGACATATTATGGCCAAGCCATCCACGCCCAGAAGAGGCGCCCCTCCATATTCGGAATAATCGTTGCGTCTGCGCAAGATATCCAGTTCCGCCCGTATATCCTCTAAGGCCTCTGGATGCTCCGCCTCCAAGGCCTTCTCTATGGTATCCAAGATATGAAAAGAAAGGCCTTCGCTGAGTTTGAGCATTACATTTCCCACGAAACCATCGCAGACGATGACATTACAGTTGCCGGTGTGGATGTCGTTGCCTTCCACATTACCCACAAAATTCAGGTTGCTTCGGGAGAGAAGTTCGTGCGCTTGTTTGAGGACTTCCGTCCCCTTGGCCACTTCCGCACCTATGTTCAAAAGGCCCACTTTGGGATTTTCCACACCGAATATATAGTGACTGAAGACCGAAGCCATAATGGCGTATTGAAAGAGATGGATAGGCTTGCACTGGATATTGGCTCCCACATCTATCACTGTGCAGACGCTTTTTCCGGCAGGGAAACTAACGGCAATCCCCGGGCGTAAGACCTTGGGCAAGGGCTTGAGAAGAAGCGTAAAGGCAGCCACCGCAGCGCCGGTATTCCCGGCGCTTATGACGCATTCGGCTTCCCCTTTGGCCATCAGTTCCGCCGCCCGGCGGATGGAGGCATCCTTCTTCTTCCTTAAAGCCAAAGCGGGCGACTCACCCATCTGGATGACCTCGCCGGCGTGATGAATGCCGATGCGCTTCTTTGCCTCAGGGGCTATATTCTTTGTTTCCGAAGAGCATAGTTCACCCTCAATCAGCCTCTGGTCACCCACCAAAATGAGATTGACATCGCTATATTCTTTAGCCCCTAAGACCGCTCCACGCACTATCTCCCCGGGGGCCCTATCACCGCCCATAGCATCCACGGCTATTGATACGCTCATTTCGTCTTGACCTCTATAACGCGCGCACCTTTATAGTATCCACAATTGGGGCAGACCCGATGCGCCGGCTTGGGCTCGTGGCAGCGGGGGCAAAGCCCTAAGTTGGGAGACTTCAAGGCCTTAGAGGAGCGTCTATTTCGGCTCCGGGTAGTAGAATGCCTTCTTTTGGGAAGTGCCATAATCTCCCTCACCTTTGTTATAAAGCCATAAAACTAAACATTTATTCGGGCTATGTCAAGAAAAAAGTTTTACGAAGTAGAGGGGTGGGAAGTGGACAAAAAAGAACGCAGGACATTGCGGGCATTATCCAGCGCCTTATCCAAATTCTTAATCTCAGGGCCGCCGGCCTGAGCGAGGGTGGGTCGGCCTCCCCCGCCGCCTCCCACCACCTGGGCTGCTTCAGCCACTATCTTTCCCGCATCCAGACCCTTCTTAACCAAATCCTCGGTCAAAAGGCAAATGAGAAGAACCTTCCCCTTGGTGGCTGCACCCAACACCGCGCCAACAGAATCCCCTTCCTCCCGAAAGACATCACCGTATCTTCGCAGTTCATCCAAATCAGCGCCATCTATGCGCTCCACCACTATTCTGGTTTCCTCTATCTCCTCGGCGGTGGCAAAGATTTCTTTGGCCCGGTAACTAATCAGACTTTTTTGCAATCCTTCTTTATCTTTTCGCAAGGTCTTAATTTCGTCCAAAAGCCCTTTAACTCGTTCCAGGACCTGAGAGACGGGTGCGCCCACTGTCTCGGCAGTTTCTTGCAAAAGTCTTTCATCCGCGTTTATACTATGCAGGGCCTCTGGACCGGTAAGGGCGGTGATGCGCCTCACGCCAGCGGCAACAGACTCTTCACTAATAATCTTAAACAGCCCCACTTCACCTGTGGAATGCAGATGAGTGCCGCCGCAGAGTTCCTTGCTGAAATCCCCGACGCTGACCACCCGTGCCTTTTCTCCATATTTCTCACCAAAAAGGGCTATGGCCCCGGAGGACTTGGCCTCGTCAAGATTCATCTCGGATGTGGATATAGGGACATTTTCCATTATCTTCTCATTAACCAAGGCCTCCACCTGGCGAACCTCAGTGGTAGTTAAGGCCTCGGGATGAGTAAAATCAAAGCGAAGACGCTCGGGGGTCTTGAGCGCCCCGGCCTGCTGGGCGTGGGGGCCGAGGACCTGGCGCAGGGCGAAGTG
>LIZR01000079.1 GCA_001302825.1 Planctomycetes bacterium DG_23
CAGGGCCCTGGTCCGTACGGACAGTGAGGCCGCTACAGCTTGCAGGCGCACCTTACCGCCCCTCCTACGGCAATTCCTTTTTTAGCACCGCCTTTTGGTCATAGGGTTTCAGTGTAGGTGGGCCGGTGAGGTAGCCGAGTGAGGTGAGGAATTCGTCGGCCTTAATGGTGGTGGCCTCATGCCAGGGGGATCTATTGAAAAAGGCGTGGGGCTCTCCCTCGGCGGTCCAGAGTTCTATGTGGTTGCCGAGCTCCAGAGACTTCTCCACGAAATTACGCCCCTGGTCCAGGAGCCAGTCCGCGGTGCCAAAGAAGACTATCGCCG
This sequence comes from Planctomycetes bacterium DG_23, assembly GCA_001302825.1. Taxonomy (GTDB): domain Bacteria; phylum Planctomycetota; class DG-23; order DG-23; family DG-23; genus DG-23. The sequence continues at coordinate 325 of LIZR01000079.1, forward strand.
GCGGGCAGTCTCCTTTGAGATATTCAATGGGCGATATGCTCATAATCTTTTCTTCGCCGCTTTCCTTAAATCGGCTCAGAATGCGTTCACCGCTGAAATCCAGCACCGGATTAAAGAGCACCATCGCCTGCGGTTTGCAGGAGATGCTCAGGTCGTCATCCGGGGCATCCGGGCCTTCACAGAGCGCCACGCAGGCCGCCAGATGCCCTCCGGCCGAACCGCCCCCGCTTATGATACGCTGGGGGTCTATGCCGAACTCGGCGGCGTGGCCGCGCACATAGCGCATTGCGCTGCGCGCATCTTCTGCGGCCTCCACCGGGGTGGTGCCGTGCTTACCCTTGAGGCGATACTCGGCACTTAAGGCCACCAGGCCGCGGCTCGCCAGATATTCGGATTTGGCGAAGAACTGCTTGGGCGAGCCGCCGGTAAAGCCCCCGCCGTGGAAAAAGAGGATCCCCGGCCGGCGGTCGCTATCTTTCCAGCCTTCGGGGAAATAGATGTAAATCTTGAGTTCCCCCTGCGCGGTCTTTTTGTAGATGAGTTCTCTATCCGGTTCCCTTTGCGGCTCCGACCTGGGTCGGGATGCCATCATCCGGCGTCTGGCTTGCCTCTCAGCCTCCAAATCCCTTTGCTCCTCAGTCATCTCTGCTCCCGTCAAAAGGAAGATTAAAAGAAAAGTAACGAAGACACTCAAGACCTGCTTGACCATCTTACCCTCCCACGCATTCGTCTCGCGATTACCGGCCTCGCCTGCCGCCACGGGCGGGTGCGGCGTCAGCGAATCTTTATGGTTTCTATGGCGTCACGGAAAAGTTGCTCATACTGGGGAAACTCTTCTTTGGGGGCGCGAAAGGTGACCCAGATGACCGTATCCCCTTTGAGTATATAAACGGTCAGGAGGGTGAAGGGGGCTTCGGTGAGGACTTCAATGGCCTCATGTTTGCTTATGGTGCGGGGCGTCTTGGAAAGGACCTTGGTCTGCAACTGCTTTTCGGCTTCCTTTATCTCCTCGCTTTGCTCTACCCCGGCCACTTCGCCCAGGACACGCAAAAGCCCGGCCTGCATTTGCTCCATCTTCTCGGTTTCGCTGATGAGATTATCCACATATTCGGCGAGGCTCTCACCTTCCATCAGAGGAAAGTCCATAACATTTCCGTGAGGGTCGTCCAATTCCGGGTCGGCAAAGAAAAACTCTCCACCCGCACGGGGTTTGAATCCACCCATTATGCCTGGCTCGCCCTGTTGCCAGCCCGGAGGCAGTTTCATAGAAAAGCCCAAGCGGCTGAGTTGAAAAGTATTTCCTCCTTTTCCACAGCCCGCAAGCGCCACAAGCATAAGGCCGATGATAACGACGGTCATATAAAGGGTCCTCCGTCGCCCCGTCATCTCGCACCTCCTTTTTACTCGCTTAACTCACATTCCCACAGATAGTTGTTGCGGTCGCGATTGTCGGTTTCGCCCACATAGAGTTTACTCGCCAGTTTAATAAAATCGTGCGGCCGATAGAGGCTCCGCCCGGAAGTGACATCTTTTCCTTTGGGATTGGCAGCCCTTTTGACCACCGCGGCTTCGGTTTCTCTGACAACGCCCAGGTTCTTGAAGGCGCCGGAGTTGCGGTCATAAGTGAATATGATGCAGTTGTAGTCGTCGCCGGCTGTGCCGTAGATTAGGCCGTCTTCACCCAGGCAAATGGCGGGCAGGCGATTTGCCGGGTGAGGCTTGCCCAGGTAAATTACCTCACCGGTGTTGGGGTCAATTCTGTAGAGTTCGGCCTTTTCCGTGCCCACATAAAGGAAACCGTCGCCGCCGTTTATCATACAATCTATGGGGCCGGCACCCGGATACATCAGGTTTTCGCAGGGAACGGGAAGGCCGTGCTTAAAGAAGCGCACGCGATTTTGCTCCGGGTCGTAGCGGAATAGATGATGCCTTACCCCCCAGGTGCCCCAGTAGCCGCCCGCATCATCCACCGCGCCGATATGGGTTATGCTCCTCATAAATTGCTCATAAACCACGCGGTCTTCCCGGATGGAATAGGCGAAGAAGTTGAAGACCGGATAGGTCATACCGTAAATCATTTCCCGCTCCGCGTCCAGGGTGATGGTCTGGATGTAGTCGTGCGCGGACGGTATGCAAAGCAGCGCGTACTCATCGGTTTTGGGGTCGTAGGAGAAGACCTTGCCGCCCGGGGCGTCCAGGCGCTCATTGGTATCGTGCAGGCAACTCGTAGCGGCATAAATCTTGCCGTCCCGGCCCAGCCAGATTCCGCGGTGAATCTTAATCTCGTATTCTTCGCCGAAGGAAGCGTAATTTTTGCTCTCAAACTCACCCGTTTCCGGGTCAAAGGTGCACACGAGGTCGTTAGCGAAATTGGTAGTGCCGCAGTAGATTTTGCGTTCGCCCGGATGATAAACCAGGCAAGTGAAGGCATAACGGTTCCTGCGGAAATCTTCGTGGGTGCGGCTGTAGGCGAAAACACCCCTCACTTGCCGGTCAAGTGGGGAATGGTCTTTAAAGATATGCGGCGTTACGCTAATGATTTTCATAATTTGTCCTTAACTCCATTGCCATTAAGTCAAGATAATGTTGCTACACCTTCAGGTATTACACCGAGGTGCCTTGTTACCCTTAGGGTCGAGTCTCTTTATCAGGTATGACTCGAGCGCCGGCGCGAGCCAAGAGAGCTCTGAATCGAACGGTATCGTTTGTAGCTTGGCTGCACTTTTAAGGATTTTGGGTTCATACCACCATTTGTCTGTACCTTTAAATTTGCCGATATGACTACAAACCTCTCTCCCTATCCCGCCGTATTTCTGCTCTGACATCCCAACATAAACAACAATGCCACCGGCGTCAATAAAGCAGTACACGCCCGGTTTCTCGGCATTGGGGATCTGCTTGTCGGATTCCCAGTCTTCGGAAAGTCTATACTCGAGAGCAGGGTCGAATTCAAAGGCTTCCGCTACCTTGCCAGAAAGAAAAGTTCTAAACTCGTCCAAGGCTTGAACCAACTCGTCCATTTTGCCACCTCTTTCTTAGCACCGAAAGCAGGACGTCTTCAGCGGCCGCTTCGGATATAAAGATTCTTTACTTCTCATAAAGCACCTCGCCCTGGGCCAGGATTTCCCCCAGGAACTGGTCGCCAATTCTCAGACGCTGAGCGAGTTCCTTTGGAGTTATGACCAGCGCAGAGATATGACCATCTTCTTCAATACTCAGCGGGCGCCGAACCGCCAAGCGCCTCTCTATGGGCTGCTCAGGGGTTTCTTTAACAATTAATAGGTTTATGTCACTGCACTGATCAGGTACCCCGTAGGCAAAAGAGCCAAAAAGGATTATCTTTTTCGGCTCATAGTTCTTGCTTATCTTTGTTACGATGTTTTAGTATATCACTTTTGATTTTTGGCGAAGCGTTCATTTTACACTCCCGCGACTTCATCTAAGCGGCAAACTCACAGGCTGGTGCTTCTCGCCCGATGTGTAGGCCGCAAGGATGATTTCCAACGCCGCCCGGCCATCCTCACCGGTGATGGGCGGTTCCTTTCCCGCTTTTACCGCCCGGACGAAATCCTCCATCATAAGTTGGCGGCAGTCTACCTTCGGCCCGGTATCTATCTCCTGCCATTTTTCCGACTCAATTTCCGGAGAGCCTTCCCAGAGGCTTCCGGCCGGGGCGCCTTTTTTGCTGAAGAGCCGAAGAGGCGAAGAAAGAAGAATCTGGCCCTCTTTGCCCAGGATGCGGTCGGGATGGCGCTCTCCCTGGTCCAGCCGGCCGCTGAAGGCCGAGCCAGCAAATATGGACCCGATGGCGCCGGTATGGTATCTTATGGTTGCGGTAAGAAAATCCTCCACCTCCACGGGCGTGATAAAGGTGCCGTATTCCGCATAAACGCGGGCGGCCTCAAGGCCGGTAACATAGCGCATAGTATCGATATTATGCACCATATTCATAATGAGCACGCCGCCGCCGGCGGTTTGCCTTGATTTGCGCCAGTCGGTTTTCGCCCGACCGCTGAAACCCCCGGTCCAATAAGAGGGCTTTTTATCGCCGATATAGGTAACGCGCGTGCCCATAATCTCGCCGATTAGCCCGGCGGCGACCAGCCTTTTGGCATACGGTATGTCTTCCCGGTAGCGGATTAAAAAGGCCACCGAAAGGGCCACGCCATTTTTCCTGGCCGCGGCAATCATCTCATCGGCATCTTTTAGCGTGGTGGCGATGGGCTTTTCCACGATGATATGCTTTTTGGCCCGAGCGGCACGGATGGCCAGCGGGGCGTGGAGGTGATGTGGCGTGGCGATATAGACCCCGTCCACATCGCTTGCCAGGAGTTCATCCACACGAGTGGTGGCGGGCGGGCCGTATTTTTCCTGGAAATCCTGGGCCAGGGCCTCCACCACATCCATAGCGTAGCCGATTTCGGCCAGTTCGGATTTCGCTATGGCCTCGGCGGCGGAGACGGCAATCTCGCCGCAGCCGATAAACCCAAAAGAAAATTTTTTATTCAAGCGAGCCTCCTCAGAAATTCTTGCAATGTCCTAAGTCTCTCGGCGCCAGCAACTTATGCGTGAAGCAAAGTAAAATTTTCCTTGACAAAAGGCGCAAAATTGGTAAAATATTTTCAAGCGTTCAGTATTCTATAATATCCGCAAGACGCGATATGCTCACCACTTCCCGCGCCAGGATATGCACCCCGGCTCGATTTTTTCTTATGCCCAGTCTCTTGGTGTCTATCAAGTATACTTCCCTGGTGCTCTTGGTATCTCTGTGGTCGTGAACATCCACATCACAGAGCACAAAAGCCGACTCAGTGATTCTCTCTAACCTGCCTATATACAAAAGAGAGGACTTGGTATCCACCACCACATCCTCTCCTATGAGGTCTTGGAACTCGCCATAAGGCTCCTTCTTTTTTTTGGGCATAATCTTCGGCCCCGGACAAAGTCAGAATTATGCTTGTTTCTCAGGCTAAAATGAATTAAAAATAAATCGGTGAGTGAAGTCAAGCGCTTTTTGCGGAGGCGTTGGTGGCCAGAATTTTGAAAAAGACCCGGCTTGCCCGAGAGGTGAGAAGAATAATGGAACTTGCCACCGGCTTTATGGCTTCTGAGGCGCTTCTTACGGCTAATTCCCTGGGGGTATTTCAGACCCTCAAGGAGGGCCGCCTTGAAGCGAACGAAATTGCCCGGCGCCTGGACACCGAGCCTCAGGCCACCCGCACCCTTCTCGATGCCCTGGTGGCGCTTAAGTTGCTCAAGAAGAATAAGGGTAGATACGCAAATGCTGCCGCAGCAAGAGACCTTCTTACCTCCGGAAGTCCTTATTACCTGGGTGAGACCCTTCTCCACTGTGCCCAATTGCAGGAACGCTGGGCCAGACTGAAGGAGGCCGTGGAAAAGGGCAGGCTTGCCGAAAGAGAAAAGATGGCCACGGCCTGGTGCGAGGAGTTTGTGCTGGGAACGGCCCGAGTGGCCAGGCTCCTGGCGCCGACGGTGGCCAGGCTAATAAACCTCAAAGGCCGCAGGCAACTGCTTGATTTGGGAGGCGGTCTGGGGACCTATGGGGTCGAGTTCGCCCGGCGCTATAAGTCCCTTAAAGTAGTAATCTATGACCTCCCGCCAGTGGTGAAACTGGCGAAGGAAACCCTTGACTTAAGCGAATTTGCTGGCCGGGTGAGGTTCATCGCCGGAGATTATCTCATAGGTGATTTGCCCCCTCGCTCTGACGCGGCGCTTTTGAGTAATGTAATACATCAGTCTTCTGCTGAGGAAGTGAGGCTCATCCTGCTGAAACTGAATAAGGCCCTGGAGCCCGGCGGCCTGCTTATCCTCAAGGATTTTCTCCTGAACGAGGCACGCACCTCCCCCGGATATGCGGCCCTTTTTTCCCTCAATATGTTAGTCTCGACCCAGCGCGGCCGCACCTATACCAGAAATGAGGCCCGAAAACTCTTGCAGGACGCCGGGTTTTCTCTAACCAAGGCCCACGGCCTCAAGGATAGTTCAACCGTGCTGGTGGCTAAAAAGACGCATCGTCCCGCGGTTAGAAGATAAGAGGAGCGTTGGATGGACAAACCCAGGGTGTTGGTACTTCCGCCGCCTTCCCTCTATCAAGTTCTTTTTTCCCGGCAAACCGAGGAGCGACTTTCCCGGTTCGCCCGGGTCACCAGAAACGAGCAGGATAAGAATTTGAGCAGCGAGGAACTGGCCCAAATAATCGAAAGTTTCGACGGGGCCATCACCTCCTGGGGCTCGCCCCGGTTTACCGACGAGGTCGTAGAAAAGGCCGGGAAACTTAAGGTCATCGCTCACGCCGCAGGCAGTGTGAAACGCTTCATATCGCAGGCCGTGATAGAGCGCGGCATTGTGGTGACTTCGGCGGCGATAGCCATAGCCGTGCCCGTGGCCGAACACTGCCTGGGCCTTGTCCTTGCCTCTCTGCGCAATACTGTAAGGCACAATAATCTTTTCAAGGAAAAGGGGGTCTGGGGAACGCCAGAGTTGCGGGAGAAATCTCGCTCCATTCACGGCAAAAAGGTGGGCGTAATCGGCGCCAGTTTCACCGGCCGGGAATTTATTAAACTGCTGGCCCCATTTGACTGCCAGGTTCTCGTCTTCGACCCCCATTTATCTGAAGAGGATGCCCAGGGGCTGGGGGTAAAATGCGTCTCCCTGGAGGAACTTTTGCGCGCAAGCGACATCGCCGCCCTTCACGCACCCCTGACTTCCGAAACCCAGGGGATGCTCGGGGCCAGAGAACTTGCGCTTATGAAAGATGATGCGGTCCTCGTCAATACCGCCCGGGGAAAAATCATTGACCACCAGGCGCTTCTCGCCGAACTAAAGAAGGGCCGCCTGCGCGCTGCCCTCGATGTGACTGACCCTGAGCCTTTGCCCCAGGATAGCCCTTTTCGCAAACTGGATAATGTCATTATTACCCCGCATATTGCGGGTTTTAGCCCGGTTTCCCGAGTTGCCGTGGGTCGGATGGCGGCCCAGAGCGTGATAGATGTCTTGAGCGGCCGAAGGCCCATAAATCAGGTTGACCTGAAGAGGCTTTCCATTATTGCCTGACTCTACTTTCCTTCATCCGCAAAACTTGCCAAATTAGACGCTGACTATGGATACCGATATTCGCATTCTGGAGGTGGAAACGGATTTTATTGAGTATAAAGCCCGGCAGATGCTGGTCTTCGGCCGGGGTTTCGCTGAAAAAGACCGCGCCGCCGGCTGGACCGCTTTTCGCGCCCGGGTCAAGGTGGAGAATAAAAAGGGCGAGACGGCCGATGGCCACGGCCTGATGTTTCTGGCCGTCACCTGGGCTTATCCCAGCGATGTGCTCGCCGATGCTGAGCGCCTTGAGGCGATGAAGGAAGTGGCCCTTCGCTACGCCGACCTCATCCGCAATTACAAAGGCTACGGCCATCCGGTGGACATCCATTTCCAGACCAGGCCAGCATTAAAGGATATCAAGAAGGAAGTATGCCAGGAGTTGGGTCTTACGGAGGAGATGCCGCTTCTGGGTGCGCTGGTTTCGGCCTCGCCTTTTGACTCCTGCCTGCACGATGGCTTCGGCAAGGCCAATACTATCTCCAGTTACGCCGGGCTGGGAAAGGAGTTTATGGAAAGCGACCTTTCCACCTATCTCGGCCCGAAGTATAAGGGAAAATACATCGCCGATTTTATCCGCCCTGATTTTTCGCCCCGCATCCCTATTTTTCATCTGGTAGGGGGCGGCGATAAACTCACCTCCGCCGAGATTGACGACTCCGACCCTAAAGACGGCCTCCCCGTCTCTTTAGACCAGTGGATAGGCCGGGACGGACTTTATTGCTTCAAGGTCAAACTCAAGGGCCAGGATCTGGGCTGGGATGTGGATAGAATCGTCTCCGTTACCCGGGTGATTGAAGAAACGCTCAAAGGCGAAGGCCGCGAGGAATTTTATACCTCGGCCGATGCCAATGAACTCTGTCCGGACCCGGAGTATGTGCTGGAGATGCTGGCCAAGGTGAAGGAGAAGTCGCCTCTCGCCTATGATAGACTTCTATACCTGGAACAGCCCACCGAACGCGAACTTTCCGCCCACCGATATGATATGCGCCAGATTGCCAGACTAAAACCGGTGGTGGCTGATGAGGGCGTGGTGGACCTGGAAACGTTGGAACTGGCCCAGGAACTTGGCTGGAGCGGCGTGGGGCTCAAAGTTTGTAAGGGGTTTTCCTCCGCGCTTGTCTATGTGGCCAAATGCGAAAGCGATGGCCTGATTTATACTGTCCAGGACCTCACCAATCCGGGCGTGGCTTTACTCTGGTCCGTGGGTTTTGCCGCTCGCATCCGTACGCTTATGGGCGTGGAATATAATAGCCGACAGTATTTCCCTTTGGCCTCTGAGCGGGAGC
>LIZR01000080.1 GCA_001302825.1 Planctomycetes bacterium DG_23
GGGGCGACATTTTTGAGCGCCTCTTCCGCCGTCTCGCCCTGCAGCGGAAGGTGTGAAAGGTCCACCATAAGGCCGAAATTATCCTCCCCCACCCCCTCGGCAACTTCCGCCGCATCCTTTGAAGGGCCGATAAGCGCCATCTTTTCTATGGTGCGGTCAAAGGTCTCAATGACAATCTTAAGGTCGCCCTTGTCTTTAGCATAGGCGCATAACTCTTTGCAGGTTTTGACCAGAGCCTCTTTGGCCGCCTCGCGATTTTCATCCCCCGGGTCTTTTCCCGAGAGAAAGGCAAGCCCCACCGCCCCCATCTCGTAGGCGATGTTTATCTCCTCCTTGAGGGCATCCACCGCCTTAGTTCTTTCGGCCTCATCCAGGGAATTCGGATTTAGGCCGGGCACAAGGACCGCCAGTTGGGCGGCATAGGCGATGGTAAGGCCGGCGGACTCCAGAAGTGCGCGGGCCTTCTTTCGCACCTCCGGGTCCTTATAGCGGGGTATCTCCACGGCGGTGAAAAAATCGTCGGCCGCAGTCTCGGCGAGGGTCTCCAGAATGGGTCCTTCGCCGCCCATAGTCTCCGGATAGGCCATAAAATGAACCAGGCCGGGTTTCATAAATTTGTAGATAGATTCCTGCATCAGTCACTCCTGAAAAAAGTAGACAGGGATATAACGAGCCAGACGAATTGTACTAAAAAGTCACGGGGCTTAACTACTTTGCCCCGGCGACCTCGCGCATCATCTTCTTTATCTCTTGGGTAAGGCGAAGCGCATCATCCAGCGGCCGCTGCCACATATTGCGGCCAAAGATGAGTCCGGTAACCCCGGCCTCCAGACAATCACGGGCCTTATCCAGGAGGTCCTGGTCGCTTATCTTGCTGCCGCCGGAGATGAGCACCAGGGTCTTGCCGGCGGATTTGACTATCTTTTCCACCGCTTCTTTGGGCTCAAGCACTATTTCGTTGTAGGGCTTGGGCGAGGCCTTGGCCTTTTCATCAAAGACGGGCATATTCAGTTTGACCACATCCGCGCCGACCTCATTGGCCACGCGGGCGGCATAGTCCACTGCGTAGAGGCAGTCACGGCCGCCCTTGGCCTCCGCGGCCTCACCGCGGGGATAGGACCAGACAATCAGGGGCATACCGAAGCGTTCGCAATCGGCGCGCACCTTAGCGAGTTGGATGAAATCGCGGTCCTGAGCCGGAGAGCCCACATAAAGGGTATAGCCCACGGCATCCGCGCCCAGGCGCACCGCGTCTTCCACTGTAGCGTCGCAAGGCGAGAAGGCCTCTTTATCCGAGGGAATTGCGGTTTTGCCATTCACCTTTAGTATGAGCGGCACCTCGCCGGCAAATTCCTTCATATATTTTTCGGCCAGGCCTACATGGAAGACTATTCCCGAATAGCCCCCCTCTTTGGCCAGGGTGAGTTGATATTCGGGATTGGTGGAGTCGGGATTGGGGGCGAAATCTATAGGCCCGTGCTCCAGACCCTGGTCAATGGGCAAAAACAGCCCAAAGCCATTGCCGGGTCCGTGTTCGTAGAGGATGCGATGGAGTCTGGTGCGCTTGCCCAAACTTAAGTCCAGCTCTGCAAGTTTGGGCCTTGTAATTTGCTCATAAAAGACATTTTTCTTAACCTTTTGTTTAACCGTGGCCATCAATGTTCTCCTTTCCGCTGGTTTCGCCAAAAACCGAATTTGAATTATTATAGCACATTATCAGGGTCTGTCAAGCGCAAAAGCGAATCCGGCAACGATTTGATGATCAATTTTTGATTTGACCTCCGGCAATACTTTGTTATAAAGAATGACCAAAAAGAAAGGAAAGATATGAGAGGGCTCGCTGATTTGGCGCTTGCCCAGGCCCGCTCTCTGGGGGCGGATTACGCGGATATTCGGCTCTGCCGCTACTTAGACCAGGATATAAGGGCTCGGGACAAGATAATTACGGGGCTGGGGAGCAGCGAAACCAGAGGCTTCGGCATAAGGACACTTTATAAAGGGGCCTGGGGGTTTGCCTCAAGTTCTGAAGTAACGGAAGAGGAAATTGAGAGCGCCGCCCGACTCTCGGTGCAAATAGCCCGCTCCTCTGCTATTTGCCAAAAAGACGAAGTGAGAATGGTAGATGTGCCCATTTATGAAGATAAATGGCAGACGCCCTATGAGAAAGACCCCTTTCAAATCCCCATAAACGACAAAAAAGACCTTCTTCTTAAGATAAATGAAGAGATGCTTAAGGTGCCAGGCATAAAGCGCACCACCTCCTTTATGTCCTTTACCCGGGAGGAAAAGTATTTCGCGTCCACAGTAGGTTCTCACATAGAGCAACTGGTCTTGCGCACGCATTCTGGATATACCGCGGTGGCGGTGGGCGAGCGCGATTTCCAAAGGAGAAGTTTTGAGGCCCCTCCCTTGAATATCGGCTATGAGCATATAGAGAAGGCGCCGCTGGTGCAAAACGCCCGAAGAGTGGCAGAGGAAGCAGTGGAGAAACTCTCAGCGGCTGAATGCCCCACTGGCGTCAGGGATTTGGTTCTTTCACCCTCAAATTTGAGCCTTACCATCCACGAATCCATCGGCCACGCCACGGAACTGGACCGGGTCCTGGGGCAGGAGGCGGATTACGCGGGCACAAGTTTTGCCACCATAGAGCGCGTGGGCAAATTGCAATATGGCTCCAGGGTGGTTAATATCCTGGCCGACCGCACAATGCCCGCAGGACGCGCTACCGTGGGCTATGATGACGACGGGGTCAAAAGCGGCAAATGGTATATCATCAAAGAAGGCCTTTTGGTCGGCTATAGCACCAATCGGGAACTGGCCGCCAAAATTGGCGAGGCCCAAAGCCGGGGCTGCAATTATGCCGATTCCTGGAGGAGCATCCCCATCATCAGAATGCCCAATGTCTATTTAGAGCCTGGCGGGAAGGATGCGCCCACACCGGAAGAACTCATCGCCGATACCAAAAACGGAGTCTACATTGAAGGCCGGGGCAGTTGGAGCATCGACCAGGAGCGCCGCAATTTCCAGTTTGGCGGCGATGCCTTCTGGGAGATAAAAAATGGCCAGCGCACCAGGATGCTCAAGAATGTCACTTATCGCTCAAATACGGTTGATTTTTGGAACTCCTGCGATGCCGTGTGCGGCAAAGAATTCTGGGAGCCCCAGGGTGTAACTAACTGTGGTAAGGGCCAGCCTCCCCAAAGAGCTCAGCAAACTCACGGCGCAAGTCCTGCAAGGTTCCGAAAGGTAAATGTGGGGGAAGCCAGGTGATTAATAGGGAAAAGGCCAAAACATTACTTGAGAAAGTAATCTCCTTGGGGACAGCCGATGAAATGAGCGTAAGGCTTGGTGGAGGCGAAGAAGGCCTCACCCGCTTTGCCAATAACCAGATCACCCAGAACTTAGCCTTTAGTGACCGAGCGCTGATAGTTGAAGCGGCTTTTGGAAAAAAGGTAGGGGTGGCCAGCACAAATATGCTTGACGAAAAATCTCTTAAGGAAGTGGTGGAAAGGGCGGAAATCTTTGCACAGGCGAGCGAAGTCAATCCGGAATATATGCCCCCGCTTGAACCCCAGGAATACGAAAAAATAGAGGCCCATTTCCCGGCGACGGCTAATTTCGGTCCAGAAAAGCGTGCGGAAAAGATAAAAGAAGTAGTAGAGCCCTGTGCCGGGCAAGGGCTTATCACTTCGGGGACTTTTGCCAGTGGTGAGGCCTTTAGCGCCATAGCCACTTCAAGAGGGCTTTTCGCCTATCATAAACAGACATCGGCGGATTTCAGCATAACCGTGCGCACGGCCGATGGCAGCGGGGCTTCGAGAGCCAGCCAGACCGATGTGCGGCGTATTGAAGACCTCGACACCAAGGCCCTTGCAGAAAAGGCGAGAGAAAGGGCACTTGCTTCACGGAATCCTATAGAACTTCCTCCGGGCGATTATGCGGTGGTGCTCGAGCCCGAGGCCGTGGCGGAACTCTTATTTTTTCTTTTTACCAGTTTTGACGCCCGAAGCGCAGATGAAGGCAGAAGTTTTATGTCCGACCGCAAATGCGGGGGCAATAAATTGGGGCAAAAAATAGTGGGAGAGAATATCGATATACGAAGCCAGCCCGGACATCCCTTCATCCTGGGTCGGCCTTTTTTCTCCGACGGCCTCGGTGCCCGGGAGATTGCCTGGATAGAAAAAGGGGTGGCCAAAAATCTCTCTTATTCCCGCTACTGGGCCAAAGAAAAAAACAAACGCCCTACGGGGCGGCCAGTAAGTTTAGTTATGCAAGGAGGTAAACACACTACAAAAGAACTCATCAAATCCATCCCCAGGGGAATTTTGGTGACCAGGTTCTGGTATATAAGATTCGTAGACCCTAACGAGATACTTCTCACCGGGCTTACCCGGGATGGCACCTTCTTGATAGAGAATGGCGAGATAAAAAGCCCCATAAAGAATTTCCGCTTTAACGAAAGCCCGGTGCGGCTTTTGCAGAATGTGGAAGGGATCACCGCTGCTGAGAAGGTGGGAAGCTCAGTGGTGCCGGCGGTAAAGGCGCATAATTTTACCTTCACCAGCATCTCTTCCGCAGTGTGAAGTCTGACTTCTGACTTGCGACTTGCGAAGTGCGACTTATGATCTGGAGGTCCGCTAATGAAAGATAGGAAAAAGGCCCTCATCTGGCTTATCATCCTGGGCATTTGTTTGGCCTTTGTAATCTGGCATACCGTGAGATGGCATAAAACGGGCGTGCATGCGAGGATTAGTCAAGATGTAAAGGCGGGCAAAATTCACCTCGCAATTATCTATAACCTGGGACTGATGGCCACACTGGGCATCCTTATCGGATTTCTTATGGAAAAACTTACTGACCTAATAGGTTATGAAGTAACAGAAATGAATCATTTTGAGGATGAGGACTCCGGACAGGTGCCCACGGGCGCGGCCGGGGAGGGAGAGGCCTCTTGATAACATTTCCGGGAATACCTGGCTTGGAAGGAGTGGAGATAAGCGCCGCCCTTCTCGCCTTCATAGGCTTCACTGTGGGTATGGTGAGCGGGTTTGTTGGAGTCGGTGGTGGCTATATGTTGACGCCTGCGCTCATCGTTTTTGGGTTTCCAGCCAATTTTGCTGTGGGCACAGACCTGGCTTACATATTTGGCAACTCCATTGTCGCTTCTTTCAGACATAGAAAGTTGGGCAATGTGGACATTAGACTGGGTGGCTTGATGATATGTGGCACCATCGTAGGCATAGAACTGGGGGTGCGGCTGCTTAATTGGCTTAAGGGAGTGGGGCTGGTAAATGAAGTGGTGCTTGCGGCTTCACTGGCGATACTCTCGCTCATAACGACTTTTACTTTCTGGGAGACGCGCCGTTCCAAGCGCAAGATGGACGAGATAATCCGCAGAGGCGAAAGAGTCCCCAGAGATATCCTGGTCTCCGGATTAAGCAAAAAGATACAACAAATAAACATCCCTCCGATGATATACTTTCCAAAATCCCGATGCAGGGTTTCTTTGTGGGTAGGTTTGTGCATAGGGATTTTTACCGGGGCACTGGTGGGGTTTATGGGGGTAGGCGGAGGTTTTGTAATTGTGCCCTGTTTGATATATCTTATCGGAGTTCCCTCCATCATCGCCGTAGGCACAAGTTTATTTCAGATTATTATTTCGGCAGGTTTCGGGGCCACCAGACATACAATGAGTGGGAATGTGGTGATTTTTGCGTCGTTCATAATGATACTGGGAGCGTGCGTGGGCACACAGATTGGAACGCTGGCCACCAGGCTCGTGCGCGGGCCCTCGGTGAGATTTGTCCTGGGCTATTCTATGTTTTTCGGGACGGTGGGCATCGCCCTGAAACTGGCTTCGGTACTTTCTGCGGGTAAAATCCATTGGCTGGATCAAACCGCCAAGGCATTTATTATCTGCCAGATGTTTATTCTGGTGGGGATGATTCTGGCGCTGGTAATAATGGCTCTTATGTCCAGAAGAGGCCGCCGCATTCCAGAATGGGCCGAATCCCTGGTGATTAAGGACTAAAAGGTGGCGTGAGTTAGAAAACTTCTTGCCAGGAGGCATCATATCTGGTATATAGGTAAAGATTTTTCCTGGGGAGGCATCAATTGACGACGGGTGAGATAGAAAAACTGGGTGGATACTCTCCGCCGGAACTGCCCTTTTCTCCCGGCTCTCCTCTTTGGAAGGCGCTAAAAGAAAAGGCCGATTTCAGGGGCGAGGCCTGCGTGGATGTGATACTTGCCGGTGGTGAAAGCACCCGGATGCAGATGGGCGAGCACTCCAAGATGCGTTGCACTCTTGAAGAAGAGCCAGCCATCATCAGGGATATTGGGGCCGGTAGAGCCGCGGGGATGAAGCAACTTGTCGTTATCGGAGCCTACGCCGAGGAGGTGGTAAAAAACATCGACCAGAACCCCACCTGCCCGGCTGCAGAGACAATAGGTTTCGTCTATCAAGCCGAAAGACTGGGCACCGCGCATGCGGCATTTCAGGCGGCACGGTTCTTAGAGGCTCAAGGCTACTCAGGCTCCATTATGGTTCGCCCCGGCGATATGGCCAATGTAAAGCCCGCCACTTTGAGGGAACTGAGAGAAAGATTTGCCGAGGAAGATTGCGATATGATGGTGGTGGTGGGCTGCAAGGAGAGATTTCCCGCCTTCGGCCGCGTTCTTTATCGCAAGGACGGCACCATCTATGCCTCCGTAGAACCCTGGGATATAATCAAGATGCGCCTTTTGCGCAAGATACGAGAAGCGATAGAGCAAGGAAAGTCACACCAGGATATCATCCAGATGATTCATCGGGAATTTGATGAGGCCTCACTCGATAAGAGCAAGATAAAGACGGTCCTGGCTGGAATTTATGCGGGCCTGGAGAAAGGGGCTTCGCTGGAAAAGATTGCCGAATCCATTCATAGAAAAAGCCTCAATTTCCTGGTGCGAGAAAGCGATGGGCACCAAACTCGCCTTACTCCCGAAGAGGTGGAAGAAAGATGCGACAAGGTCAATTCCAGTCTGTATATATTTAAGGCCCGGCCCTTTTATAAGGCCCTCAAGGAAATTACCAACGATAATGCGCAAAATCAATATTACCTGACAGACATCATAGAGATATTTAACCGCTTAGGATATACGGTCTGCGGCGCTCAGATTAAGGATGATAGGGAAATAGATGGTTTTAACACCCGGGCGATGCTGGAGAGAATGCGCCAGGACCTGGAAAACGAGTACTTCAGGGAATCGGAACCGGGCGGGCTACTGTAATTTGTAATTTTGCCGGAACCCTCTTACACTTCACGCCTCAAACCGCGCTTTTTGTTTTCGTAAGGTTTATTCCGATATTCTCCAACTTCACTCCGTGTTTGATCAATGCGCCTGGGGAGGAATATTTACTTTGTAAATTCTCACAAAGGGATTGGGTATTTCGCCCACCGGATGAACCAGGGTAAAAAGCGAGGGCCTTTCTTCCGCCCAGCCTCTTTCCACCGGAAAGGTCTCGCCGCCGGCCAAAAGTTTTCTTTTTGCCACCGCATCCTCCACCCGGGTCACAAAAAGATAATCCACTCCTTGCTCCCTTAGATTGGAAAGCCAGGCTTCAACATCCCTCTCCCTTCTGTGGTATCCGGGTTTATTGGTGGAGGGCGGAAGGTAGTCAGGCTTTTCCCTTTCCGCCAGGTCGTACTGGTGAAACTTCCAGTTCAAATGTTTATTCACATTTACATAAAAGACCTCGTTAGTGAGGTCTCTTCCGAAAAGGAAATAAGGGAGATTGTAACCGGTGAAGGCTATCCTTTGGCCGTGGATGTTCCTGGACACCCAGCCCCAGCCCAGAAAATAGAAATTATAATTCACATAGCCGAGGTCGAGCGGCATTTTGGACTCAATCTCGCCAAAGGCAAAGTGAAAAAGGGCATTATAAAGAATAGTGCGCCGGGGCAGTTTTTCCCCTTCTGGAGGATAAACGAAATAGGGAAAGAGGATGGTCATTATGATGATAGCGGCCACCAGGACATACGAAACTGCCCGCAATCTCCAGAATCGAGTCCGTGCGGCAAATTCTTTTCCCAGCAGAAAAAGACATAAAAAGGCAACAACCGATGAGAAAATTAACGAAGCCGTCTCATAAAAACCGCCTGCCACCAGACCCGGCGGCCTTGCGGGAAGGGAATCAAACCAGAAAGCGGGAAGTATCTTAAAGGTATTGAAAACAAAGACGACCAGAATAACCCTTTTTAGCCAGACCGCGAAACTGCCCCGGCCGGCCAAAAGATAGCCCAGTGGCAAAAACGAGAGAGCAATAGGGCCGTAGAGAAAGCGCACTTCGGAATTATAAGGGATACCCCACCAAAAAACTGCCCCAAGCACCAAAGGCGTAACGAAGAAATAGATTTTAGTCGCCCACATCTGGCGGTCGCACAAAAGTAATTTGACTATCGCCCAGAAAGTTCCTGCTATAGCCAAAACCAAAAAGGGCGCGCCGCATCCTTCCACCAAGATGCGCAGTAAATCTTTCACTTGCGTAAGATGAAACTCGGAGGTAAGCATAGCCTCCCTGGCAAAAGCACCGGGGAATGTGGTCGTCCCGAAGACCTTAACACTTGCCGGATAAATGGGGCTGCCAGTGAGCGCGAGATTTCTTATATACCAGAAGCCGCCGAAAATGCCGGC
>LIZR01000081.1 GCA_001302825.1 Planctomycetes bacterium DG_23
GCCTTCAACCCGGCTATAATCTATGACTCGGGGTATGCGGGTTTTCCCGAGGCCTTAAGCGTGCCTTTTATTCTGCTTTCTCTTGTGGCCCTGGAGAGAGAAAAACCGACGCTCTCCTGGGCGCTAATGGCGGTGAGCATCTGGACCAAGGCGCAAGGGGTGGTCTTTTTGCCCCTACTTCTTTTTGTCACCTGGAAACGATGGGGCTTTAAGGGACTGTTCCGGCCGGTGGCCGCGGCGCTTCTGGTGAGTTTCCTGGTCTTCTTGCCCTTCTTTTTGGCCGGAAGGCCGGATGCCCCGGCAAAATTTTTTCACCAACTGCGGACCAGGGAGCCGCTGGATTTAGAGCCGGGCTGGGAGGGTTGGATACACCAGGAGGCCATCCTCTGTATGGGGGCGCACAATTTGTGGTGGCTGGTCTCCAGAGGCCGGGGGGATTTGAGCGATGGACGCGCGCTTCTGGGGCCCCTTTCTTATCGTCAGGTGGGTCTTATACTCTTTGGCCTGAGTTATCTCCTGGTGCTTTATAATCTTCACAAGAAACCAGGAAAAGATGCGCTCTTTCGGGCGGGCTGGCTCATCTCTTTCTTCTTCTTTATGCTGCCCACGCAGATTGCCGAACGCTATCTCTTTCCGGCGCTTCCGCTTCTACTTCTCTGGGGCATTGAGGAAAGGCGTGCCAGAAGACTTTATTTCCTCCTTTCCGCCACCTTTTTCCTCAATCTATATCTCGTCTTCTATTTTTTACCTATCTGGCCCTGGAAGGCCCTGGGCGGGCTTTCCAGCCTCCCGGTAACAGCGGCGCTCTGGGTATCGCCTTTCAAGGAGCGGATGCTTTCGCTCTCTATAGCGCTCATTAATTTGAATATCCTGGCACGGGTCACTTTGAGCCTGTGCGGGAAGTTTCACTTGAATTACAAGAGGCTCATAAAGATAGCGCTTTTTATGCTCAATGCGGTTATCATCCTGGTCATCATAATCCCGCATAAGATGAAGCCGGAGGAAGAGGCGGCTGTTTTTCTGGGTCGGGGGCGCTTCTATCTGAATCAGGGCTGGGCGGGTCTCGCCATAGGGGAACTGGAAATGGCCATAAGCAAAGACCCCACACTAAGCGATGCCCGATATTTTCTGGCCGTGGCCTGGGCGGCGGCGGGGGAAAAGGAAAGGGCCGTGAGTATCCTCCAGGACCTACTCAGGCGCGAGCCCGAACATCGGCCAGCCAGAGACTTACTGCGAAGGCTGGAGGGAAGACCGTGAGAAACGAGGAAGAGACACTGCCAAATCGCGTGGCTCATATAGGCGTTCCTTATGAGTGGTCGGCAAGGCCAACCGACAGGGCTAAGCGCCCTTCGGATGCTGAGCATCCTTCCCTCGACCCTGAGTCTCGGGACGAAGGGCAGGATGCGAAGCGCAGGCGGCCCTGGCTCGCCCTGCGTATAGTGGCGGCTGCAGCGCTCCTACTCACGAGTACAGGATTAAGATTTGCACCATTTAGCGGGTTGCGCGCTGCCGAAGAGCCCGGGTTCACCTTGACCCGGGAAGAGAAAGGTCTGCTCCTTTCGGCAGCCCGTGAAGTGCTGAGCAAGGTCACAAAAGGCCAGGAAACTCTTCGTCTGGAATTCAAAGATGTGCCTGCCGCGCTCACCCGGCCCCAGAAACGATACCTCATCGTCAGCATTTTTCCTCCCGGAAGACCCTTGATATTCGCTGCCGTAAGAAAGGAAAACCTCTTCAGTTCTACTATTGAATCCGCGGCAAACTTAGCCCGGTCCGCCGAGGCTATTGGCCTGGATGCTGAAGCCCTGGAAAGTTCCCCCATCAAGATAGATGTGGCGCTGACGGAGGATTTGGTCTGGCCGCGCAAGGAGCAAAGCCCACCACTGTCTTTTGAATTGGGAGTGGACGGCCTATATTTGGTAGACAAAGAGCAAGTCTTTTTTCTTCCGCCGGGGCTGGCCATATTAAAGGGAATAGAGGACGAAGGCGCTTTTATTAATGAACTTGAATATACCTACAATCGCCCGGCCCAGCAGTGGGACCAGGAGAAAACTCGCCTTTACAAGTTCCGCGCTACAAGTTTTATGGAAAGCCTCCCTCGAGGAGAAGCGGTAGCGCTTTTCCGGGAAAATGTGCTGGTGCGGCAAGCCAGTCGCGAGGTGGTGGAAGAGGCGCGGGATTTGGCCGCCGCACGGCTCCTTGATTTTCAAAAGAAAGACGGAAGTTTCCATTTCGCCTTTGGTCCCCTGACCAACACATTTGACGACTCCCGCTATGGTATGGTTCCCCACGCCGAGGGGGCCCTCGCACTCCTGGACCTCTATAAAACCACCCGAAAAAGGGCCTATCTTGCTGCTGCGCAAAGGGCCCTTGATTTTCTGAAAGGGCAAATATCGTCACAAGACGAAGAAAATGTCCGCTATATAACCTGGGAAGGCTGGGTGGATTTGGACGCAAACGCTTTGGCCGCGGCGGCCTTTGCCACCTACCAGGATTTGACCCGTAAAAAGCAGTATCAGCGGGAAATGCTCGCTCTGGGCGATTTCCTCCTCTTTATGCAAGAAGCCGATGGTTCCTTCCGGACTTCTTATGGGGCCGGCGAAGCCCTCTCAGAAAGCCCGAGGCCCTGGGACGCCCCGGCTCAGGCCCTTTTGGCCCTGGTGCGGATTCATAAGACCACGGGCCAGGAAAGATTTCTGCAGGGGGCAAAACGCGCCGCCAGATTCCTGATAGAGAATAGGGAGGCCGCCTGGGGGCTTCCCGGGCCGCCCCCGGATGCCTATTTGATAGTGGCGCTGGAGGAACTGCACCGGATTATTCCTCAAAAAGCATACCCGGAATACGGCCTCAAGATGGCCCGGGGCATAATAGCGGAGCAATATACCGAGGTGAGCGCGCCTTATCCGGACTATATGGGCGGCTTTTCGAGCCCCGAGCATCCGCTTACCTCGCAGGCGGCCTTCAGGCTTACCGGGCTATTGGCGGCAAGGAGGCTGTGTGAGTTTTCCGGCCAGCCAGATGAGCAAATAGAAAAGGCTGTCCGCCGCACGGTTAAGTTTCTCCTCACCCAACAGTATCGCGACCAGAACACCTATTATCTGGCAAATCCTGAAAAGGTGAAGGGCGGATTTCGCGCCGCGCCTGCCGCCGGCACCATTTATCTGGTGACCCTGGAACGGGCCATTCGCTCTCTGTGTGAATATCTTGAAGCAATTAAATAGAACCTACCATTCTTTGCTCTTATTCCCCCCTTAATTCTGTGTCCTTCTGCTCTTGATGAAAAGGCTAAATTTTGGTATAATGTTTTTTTATGCCACTTGTGACTCGCGGCGCCCTCGTAGGCGGGCTCGTCCCTGAGCCCGCACAGCTTCTTGTGTTCGTTCCTTTGTCGGGGTCGGGGACGACCCCGACTACAAAAGGAGTGCATTAAGATGGCACGGTGGAGATATGAACGAGATAATTAAAAAAGAGGAAATCGCCTCGGGCATATTTCGCCTTGAGGTAAAGTCGCCCGTTATCGCCGAGAAGCGAAGGCCGGGGCAATTCGTAGTCCTGCGTATTTCCGAGACCGGCGAACGCATTCCCCTGACCATCGTGGACTCCGACTCCAGAGCCGGCAGCATAAGCCTCATCTTTCAGGCGGTAGGAAAGACCACTCAGGCCCTGGCCCTTCTTGAAGAAGGCGATGCCATCCTGGATTTGGCCGGGCCTCTGGGAAAGCCCACGAAACTTGCCCATTTCGGCCGGGTGGTCGCGGTGGGCGGAGGGCTGGGCCTGGCCCCGCTTTACCCCATAGCCAAGGCGCTAAAAGAGCAGGGAAATAGCATCGTGAGTATCATCGGCGCGCGCACTCAAGAACTTCTCGTCCTCGTTGACGAAATGCGGGCCATCTCCGACGAACTTCACATAGCCACCGATGACGGCAGCCTCGGCCATCACGGTTTCGTCACCGAAGTCCTGGCCGAACTTCTAAAAAACAACGAAAAGTTTGACCTGGCCGTGGCCATCGGCCCAGCGCCTATGATGAAGGCCGCCTCCCAGATAACCAAACCCTATGACCTGCGAACCATCGTCAGCCTCAATTCCATAATGGTGGATGGGACCGGGATGTGCGGCGGCTGCCGGGTAGAAGTGGCGGGCGAGACCAAATTCACCTGCGTTGACGGCCCGGAATTTGACGGCCATCAGGTGAACTTCGACCTCCTCATCCAGCGGCTGAATCTCTACCGAAATCAAGAAACCGAGGCCAAGGAAAGACACTCCGAAGCCTCTTGCAAGATTTCCCCTGAAAGCAAAAAATGAGCAAAAGAAAAAAAATACCGCAGCAGCCGATGCCCGAGCGTCCGGCCCGCGAGCGCATAAAGGATTTTGATGAAGTGCCTCTGGGCTATACGGTTGAGATGGCGAGACTCGAGGCCTCACGTTGCCTCCAGTGCAAAGAGCCCAAATGCCGCGAGGGTTGTCCGGTGGAAATTGACATCCCGGCATTTATTAAGGAAATAACGGAGGGTGACTTCGCCGCCGCGGCCCGCATACTCAAGGAGGCGAACTGCCTTCCGGCCATCTGCGGCCGGGTCTGTCCGCAGGAGGACCAGTGCGAGGCTGCCTGCATCCTGAAAAATCGCGGCGAGCCGGTGGCCATAGGGTATCTGGAACGCTTCGCCGCCGATTGGGAGCGCGAAAAAGGCAATATCTCCGTCGCCAAAAAGGCCCTTTCCAAAGGCAAAAAGGTGGCGGTGGTGGGTTCCGGGCCGGCGGGTCTGGCCTGTGCCGGGGACCTGGCCAAGATGGGTTATGAGGTCACCATTTTTGAGGCCCTGCACGAACCGGGCGGGGTGCTGGTCTATGGGATACCGGAGTTTCGCCTGCCCAAGGCCATCGTGGCGGCTGAGGTGGAATATCTTAAAAGACTGGGCGTGGAGATTCGCCCCAACTGGATAATCGGAAAGACGGCCACGGTGGATGAACTCCTGGAGGAATTTGACGCGGTATTTCTGGGCACGGGCGCCGGACTGCCTCACTTTTTGGGGATTCCGGGTGAGAACCTGGCCGGGGTCTATTCGGCCAACGAATATCTCACCCGCAGCAATCTGATGAAGGCCTATCTATTCCCCAAATATGATACGCCCATTGTTAGAAGCAAGCGCGCAGCGGTGATTGGCGGCGGGAATGTGGCCCTGGATGCGGCCCGCACCGCACTTCGTTTAGGGGCCAAAGTCACCCTGGTCTATCGCAGAAGCCGCAAGGAGATGCCGGCAAGAGAAGAGGAAATAAGACACGGCGAGGAAGAGGGAATTGAATTCATCTTTCTCGCGGCGCCGGTGGAGATGCTGGGAGATGAAAAAGGCCAGGTGCGTGCGCTTCGCTCTGTTAGAATGAAACTGGGCGAGCCCGATGAATCGGGCAGAAGAAGGCCCATACCCATACCGGATTCGCAATTTAAGATAGAGGCAGATACGGTAATCGTGGCCATAGGCTCGCGGCCTCATCCTTTGGTTCCGCAGACGACTTCCGGGCTCAAGATAGGCGAAGAGGGCACCATCGTTGTGGATGAGAAGACCGGGGCCACTTCTAAAGAAGGCGTATTCGCCGGTGGGGACATAGTAACCGGCGCGGCCACGGTCATTGAGGCTATGGGCGCGGCCCGAAGAGCCGCAAAGGCCATTGACGAATATCTGAGCAAAAAATAATCACGGAAACACGGAACCTACCGAAGCATGGCAGAAGAAAATTTCGTTTATCTTCCGTGTTTTTACTGTGCGCTGCAGCGAGTAACTTTTAAGGATTCGCAATGAGCGAAATCATAACCCATCCCAGGGTAAGCATTTACACGCCGCAAGTTACCCACGAATGCTGCAGCCCGCCCACCCTGGCGCTGCTTAAAAATGGCGAAATCCTGATGTTATACTCCGGTCCGGTATCGGCACACGGCCAGCCTGCCGGCGCTACCAGCATTTATGCGCGAAAGTCGGACGACGGGGGACGCACCTGGGGAGCCGAAGGCATCGCCATCCACCGCGAGGACACCAAGGCCATGGACCCGGCCTTATTACGCAGCCGTGACGGCACAATGTGGTGTTTTTATCTGGCGTTTGATAAACACGAATGGCGCGATGGCAATCCCACTGAGGCCAACCGCAGCGATGTTTGCTCTGCCTTAAGTCGCGATGAAGGCCAGACCTGGACCAATCACCAGACGATTTTCAAGGGCTATTGCGGTGCGACACGCGGCGCCATCCAGACCGCCTCAGGAACGCTGGTGGTGCCCATAGAGTCTATGGTGCCGCATCCTGGCCGACTACTGAGTGTCTGCGTGGTCTCCAAAGACGGCGGGGTGTCCTGGCAACTCAGCGAATTTATTGACTTGGGCGGGGCAGGCAACCACGACGGCGCGCTTGAGCCAACGGTTATCCAGTTACGCGACGGCCGGGTGTGGATGCTCATCCGCACCTCGCACGGCCGCTTCTTCCACAGTTTCTCTGAAGACGAAGGGCTCTCCTGGTCCGAGGCGGTCAAGTCGGCTATCCGCAGCCCCAGTTCCCCCGGGCATCTGGAGCGCCTCAGCAGCGGCCGTATGGCCTTGGCCTGGAATAATACGGTGGACTTTGATGTGGCTGAACCCCCGCCCCATAAATTCGGGGGCGCTCCCTGGCGCCGGGCCTTGCATTTAGCCCTATCCGAAGATGAGGGGCGAACCTGGACACGGCCAGTTGAAATTGCCCGGACGGTGGACCCCAAAGAGCACCTGCGTTATCCTTTTGTCTTCGAGCCTGCTGCAGGAGAGTTGCTCGTAACCTGCGCCCACCGCACTATCGACGGCGAACACATTCAACCGGTGGTCTTGGGCCTTAGTGAAGAGATGTTGCTTTAGCCGCAATAGTAACACGCCGGCCCTACTGCGCTTGCGGGATAGCGAAATGGAGTTTATGGCCGTAGCGTCCTCACTCCTGTGAGGACGATATAATTCGTGGCAACGCTACGGCTTCGGTCTGTTTTTCCCAAGTTTGTCTATATTCTAATAACGAAAAATAAAAAACTTGACGCCAATGCCGGTATATATACAATAAAAATATAACGGCGCTTGAGACCGCGGTATTGGCGATGGATTCATTTTGAGTTAAGAGAAATAATTATATAAAATTCGACATTTCTTTTTACAGGAGGGGCACTGAATGAAGCCAAGAGGCTTTTGGGGTACATTTTGGAGGTTGGCAGTGGCTGAAGCGGTTCTCGTTGCTTTACTGTACTCATTGTTTATCTCCCTGTTAGAGAGGGAAAATTTCGGTCAAGTTTTTATTCGCGAAGGGTTATGGGTTGGCATATTTCTCGGTATTGGGCTTGGTCTGGCAATGGCGCGCTTATTGAAAGCGGAAACAATCTCCATGAAGTTTAGAGATAAGCATTCCTTTATGTCCCGGCTTAGTATTGTATTAGCGGAGTGGGGTTACCATCCGGAGTCTCAAATTGAGGACTTCATAACCTACAAGCCGGCATTTCCGGCTGGATTCGGATTGATTGATGGGAAGATATCTGTCCTAATGGGGGATAAGTCTGCCACGATTGTAGGTCCCCATATGTCTCTTTTGAAGTTGCAGGTGCGGGTGCCGGGCCCTTTGGGCGAGTTAATGGACTTAATTAAAGAAGGAACTCCATCCGTAAGAACTGATAGAGAAAATCAAACCGAAGAAGTTCTTTGATGTA
This sequence comes from Planctomycetes bacterium DG_23, assembly GCA_001302825.1. GTDB lineage: Bacteria > Planctomycetota > DG-23 > DG-23 > DG-23 > DG-23. Next base: position 7,699 of record LIZR01000081.1, read on the forward strand.
ACAAAGTCAGGATCAAGTCAACTTATACCGCTCTATTTTGCGGTAGAGGGTGCGTTCGCCGATGCCTAAGCGTTTGCCGGCCTCTTTACGATTTCCGTTGGCCAGGGCCAGCGCATAGCCCTTTTGCATAATAAGATTTATGGCGTATCGCCCCGGTGCTTCCGCCCTGCTTCCTCTTCCCCCGGCTGCCCTGAAGAAAATCCTTCTTTCTATTCAGGCGTGTTCCGCCAGAACCTTCAAGGCGAACGGAACCTGGTTGGCATATATGGCCATACGCATCATATGCCAGCGGTCCGGCAGCGGCCTGGTTTTACGCATTCCCCAGGGATACTTCGGGATAACGCAGGGGTCCACGGTAAATCGCGGCGCCTGGTGCAGCGGAACCTCCAGCACGCCGCCCGGCCGGCCGCGCGTAACCAGTTCCAGGTGCATATTCGCCCGGAGCCCTTTCTTCATCCACTTGAGCAGCCGCTTGTCCCCGCAGTGCCGATACGCATAGGCATACATATGCATATAGGCCGTGTAGTCGCGTATGGGCAGCCGCGTGCCGATCCCCTTCAGTCTCTGGCAGGCATGCCGCACCAACGCCCGGCGAAGCCCCGCGTGGTCCAGCAGTTCCGCCGCCTCCGTGAGCAACTGAATGCCTCCAAAAGCCGTCAGGAAGAAATCCTGTTTCTCAGGCGGCGAACCCTCAGCCACCGGCCTGCCCAATCCGGTCCTCAGGTCGACTTCCAGGACATTAACGAAATGCCCCTCCGGTGCGATGGCCCGTGCGAAAACATCCACCATATTGGCCACCACGGCGCGGTCCTCGTCCCGTCCGGACAGCTCCCACTTGGTCAGAAGCGCAGAGAGAGCCGAGGTCATAGAAGGCGCCAGTACGGTTCGGCGCACGCCGTGCTTCTGGTATACGCGGCTGGTTTCTTCCATCACTTCC
>LIZR01000082.1 GCA_001302825.1 Planctomycetes bacterium DG_23
TCTTGCAGTGTCTTCTGAAATACATTGAGATATTCCTGCCGGTCCGTCCTCCAACCAATGGGCACATTCACCGTGAAACCGGCGCCCGGGCCCCGGCCGGTCTCCTCCGGCCTTCCGGTTCCCGGATAGAAAGGAAAAAGATGAAATGAGATATAAAGTACGCCCGGGTCTTCATAAAAAGCCTCTTGCGTCCCATTTCCGTGATGCACATCCCAGTCTATGATGGCCATACGCCGAATGGCGTAGGCGGCCTTAAGATGTGCTGCGGCAATGGCGATATTATTGAAAAGACAAAAACCCATTCCACGCTGCGGAAGGGCGTGATGGCCCGGAGGCCGGCCCAGAGAGATGGCATTTTTCACCTCGCCCTTCACCACCGCATCGGCAGCCGAAATGGCCGCACCGGCTGAGGCCAATGCCACATCAAAAGATTCTCCGCCCACATAGGTGTCCAGGTCCAAATACCCCCCGCCGGAGGCGGCCAAGGACTGCAACTCGTCTATATAAGCCCTGGTATGGATGCGGGCCACTTCCCCCACAGTTGCGGGGCGAAAATCGAGACGCTTAACTTCCTCCCAAAGACCGGTTTTTTTTAGGTGTTCTATTGTCGCCAAAAGCCGCTCGGGCGATTCGGGATGCTTGCCAAAAATGAAGCGCCCCGGCGTTCGATGCTTCAGGAAGATTTCGTCGTAGATTATCCCGGTCATTGGAAGGTTATACATTCCCGGTTACAATATTAAATTTTCACTGCTAAGCGGTCAACCCACTTTGCCCTCGCCACCAGGCGGCTACCTCCTTGGGCAAGGCAAACCAGCCCGCATCTTTCTCAGTCATCTCACTTAAAAATTGCTCATACACGGATAACATCTCAGGATTGGCGCTGTAATGCGACTCAGTATGGGTCACCAAAAGCGCTAATCCTCCCACCTCCTCAATCCATCTTGTCTTCTTGCGCCAGATTTCCAGGGTCTCTTCTGGCTTCTTTCCCATACTTATTAGCGTTGCATCCATAGGCAAAGTTATGGGTAGTTCCAGAAGACTACCTCTAAAAAAGGGAAAGACCGAAGCACAACCGGTGAAAAGTTCCGTATCCGGGACGCTCGAATCATAATCAAAGAAATGCACAAGCACCTCAAATAGTCGCGGGGTACGGAAAAGTAGAGGCGAACGAAAGCCTTTCATTTCAAACCTGTGCATAATATCAAGACACGCTTGAAAGCGCTTTCTCATCCCCTGCTCGTGCAAAAAGGCTAACTTTCCATCGTGACTGGAGCCGTGAAGGCCTATTTCTCCACCCCTTTCTACCAGTTCCGTCAAAAGCCTTCCGGCCTGCGGGATGAGGGCTGCGGGGACAAACCAGACCGGACGCATACCATATTTCTCGTTGATTTGCTGAAAGCGTTCAGTCTCTCTAAGCCCCTCGTCAGTATCCACATCGTGGGAGAGCACAAAGGCAAATTTCTTGTTGTGGGGCCAGAAGGGGCGAAATTCAAATCTTTCTTCACCTCGTGTTGCTTCTATCTTCAGGGCCAACCAGCGCAAGGTCTCCACTGATTTGTCTATGGGCCACTGGGGAAAATCAAATCCTCTATGGAAACTCCTCTTCCAAGCCACCATCGCTTTATGTATGCAAACACGCGTCTCTCCAGGGACCAGATGGTAATGAAAAGGCAGGCGCGTAAACAAGGGCCGCCTGAAGCGAAAGTATCTCTCTTCCAAAAGAAAGCGCATCGCCTCCTTTAGGTCGAAGACAAAAGAGATTTTTCCCTCGCTCCTTATCACCGCGGGAAACTCACCCTGCTCATCAATGAAACTCGCCAATACCTCACCGGCCCTCAAGGGCGGCCCGTAGGGGCCGGAAGATTCCCTGAGGCTTGAGCCGGGCAGGATAAGCCTCACCTCCTCATCCCTATTCATCCAGGGCGGACGAATTTCCTCCCCCAGTCGCAATCTTAATAATTTCCCTTGAGCCGACATCCCCTCCTCGCTATTTACTTACCTCATCTTCCTCCACAGCCAGAAAAGTTCCCTCATGGTGCTCAAGATATTCCTTATATTCACGCCGGTAGGTTCTCCCCAGCGCCGGGGATAATGAGGCACATCCACTTGTGCAAAGCGAAATCCCTTTCTTTTGGCCTTAACCAGAATCTCTGCATCGATGGCGAAACCATTGCACTCAATATCCACCGCACAAAGCACCTTGCGCTTATAGAGTTTCACCCAGTTAATATCCTTGAGCCGGAGTCCAAAAATAAGTGCCATAGAAAAATTGAATATCCGCGAGACTACCTTGCGCAAAAAAGTGTCCTGACGCTGGGTCCGAATGCCCAGCACCACATCGGCATTATTAACCAGCGGGAGATAACGCGCTAAGTCTTCAATATGAAACTGATTATCCGCCGGGACCAGGGCCACCAGTTCCCCGCGGGCGGCTTTAAAGCCGCTAATCTGCGCCTGTCCATAGCCCAGATTCCGCGGATGATGCACCACCCTTACGCTGTCGGTTTCTTCTGCCAACCGGTCGGCAAGCCCAGAAGTGCCGTCTGTGGAGCCGTCGTCCACCACCAGGACCTCAAAATCGCAAGAAACCCGGGGCAAGGCCTCGAGCGCCCGGGTCACTATCTCCTCCAGATTCCCGGCCTCGTTATATGCGGGAATTACGAGCGATAGTTCCATCATTTCGCCTGCTGGATAATGCCCTTTTTCCTCATCGCCTTCTCCGCCTCGGTAAAATATTCCTTTATTTCGCCTTGCCGGGCAAGCCAGTCCAGGAATTTACCGAGGCCCTGCTCCAGGCCGGTTTTGGCCTGGAAACCTGCTGCTTCAAGTTTGGTGGTATCGGCAAATATGTGGCGCACATCAAAGGGGCGGTATTCGCCGCGAAGTTCGGGCGTAATTTTCTTGCCCAGCGCCTGCGCCAGGGCCAGCGCCAGATCAAGGATGCTGGTAGCCCGTCCTGAACCTATATTGACCGCCTGACCGTCCAACGAATCGCTTTCCATAACATAAAGATTTGCCTCGGCCACATCCTCCACAAAAATAAAATCTCTCTTCTGACGGCCATCCTCGTAAACCACCGGAGGAAGGCCATTTATGATTCTGGTGGCAAATATGGAGGTAACCCCGGTATAGGGATTGAGAAGCGATTGTCTGGGGCCGTAGGTGAGAAAATATCTTAAGGCCACCGTGGGTATCTTCTGCTCCCGGCCGAAGTTAAGCACCAGCCGTTCCTGGTCGTATTTGCTCAAAGCGTAGGGCGATGCGGGCGAAACCTTCCCTTCCTCTGAGACCGGTTGCGGCTCGGCTTCACCGCCGCACTCAGGACATTTCATCTCCCACTCGCCTTTTGCCAGCTCTTCAAGCCCTCGTGGCTCCGGGTAAAACTCCCCATCGTCCGGGCATCTGTACTTCCCTTCACCATAGACCGCCACCGATGAGGCCACAATTATCTTCTCCACGCCGGGAAATCCCTCCGCAATAATCTCCAGCATTTGCGCCGTGGCCAGGGTATTTACCTCCAAATATTCTTTAGACTCAAGCCCATATCCGCCTGCCGCCGCCAGATGGAAGACCACCTCCGTATCCTCGAGCGCCCGACGCAAATCGTCCTCAGACCTCACATCTCCCTTAATGAACTCGGCTTCCTGCGGCAGATAACAGGGCGGGCCTTTATGCGTGGGCTGAGCCAGACTGTCCAGGATTTTCACCTTATGCCCGCGCTCAAGCAAAAGGTCTGTGGTGTGCGAACCGATAAACCCCGCTCCACCTGTAACCAGGACTTTCATTTCTCTCCCACGGTCTTAATAATCTCTGCCACATATTCAATTTCTTTTCGCTCCAGGAAGGGATGCATGGGGAGGGAAAGGATTGCATCGGCCAATCTTTCGCTAATGGGAAAATCGCCAGGCTTATAACCTAAATCTTTATAAGCCGGGGTAAGATGAATGGGTATGGGATAATGGATGCCGGTTTCAATGCCTTTTTCGGCCAGTTGCTTTCTTGCTTCGTCTCGATTTTTCAAGCGAATGACATACAAATGATAGATATGTTTGGCATAAGGGGCCTCAAGCGGAGTTATGATCGCTTTATCTTGCAGGAGTTGGCCATAAGAGGCCGCCGCCTTACGCCGGGCCTCATTCCACTCGTCCAGATTTTTTAGTTTAACGCACAAGACCGCCGCCTGCAGCGTATCCAGCCGCCAGTTACCACCTTTCATAGTGTGCTCATATTTGGCCTTCTGCCCATAATGGCGAAGGATGCGAATCTTCTCGGCCACCTCACTACTTCCTGTCACTACCATCCCGCCGTCGCCATATGCACCCAGATTCTTCGCCGGATAAAAACTGAACGCCGCGGCATCACCAAAGAAGCCCACTCGCTTTCCCTTGTACTTTGCCCCATGAGCCTGGCAGGCATCTTCAATCACCTTGAGGCCGCGCGACCTCGCCATCTCCAAGATGGGCTCCATATCCGCGGGCTGGCCGTAAAGATGGACCGGAATGATGGCCTTAGTCGCTTGCGTTATCTTGGGCTCGATTTGGGCTGGATTAATATTGAAGGTGACCTCGTCCACATCCACAAGCACGGGCCTTGCGCCCACCGCGGAGATGGCAAAGGCCGTGGCGATGAAGGTGTTGGCCGCGGTTATGACCTCATCACCGGGGCCGACCCCACTTGCCAGAAGCGAAAGACGCAGGGCATCAAGACCGCAAGAAGTGCCCACAGCAAAAGGCGCGTCACAATATTTGGCAAACTCTTCCTCGAAGTGCTGGACCGCCTCGCCCAGGATAAAGTCACCGCGCCTCAAAACTTCCTTTATGGCACGGGCGGTATCCCGGCCGATGGCCTGATATTCCCGGTTTAAATCTACCAGAGGAACCCGCACTCAGTCGCTCCCATAGGGGCGGTCTTTTTTCCCGGCCTTACAGACAAGTTCAGCAACGGATTTAAGTATCCTGGCCGGATTGCCGCAGACCACCATCTCCGGGGGCACATCTTTGGTCACCACGCTTCCTGCGCCAACCAGGGCTCCTTCACCCACCACCACTCCCGGCAGTAACACCGCGGCCCCGCCGATTTTCGCCCCTCGCTTTATCCAGGGACCTTCCATACAAAGAGTACAGACGGGATGGGGGTCGTTGGTGGTGGTGACATTGGGCCCGATAAAGACCTCATCCTCAATCCTGGTCTTCTGGGCGATATAGACCCCTGAGTGAATGCGCACATTATTTCCGATTTGACACTGGTAATCCACGACGGAGCCTGCCCAAATCCTGAACTCATCGCCAATCTGGCATTCTTCCCGGATGACGACATTATGGCCGGTCTCCAGCCCTCGGCCGATGCGCGTGCCGGCGTAAATCACCGTTCCCATACGGATGCGAGCGCCGGGTCCGATAATCGTCTCAAGTTGAGGGATTTCCCGACCCGGGATATAGCCCAAGACCACCCCCACATCGACTTTAGAGCCTTCGCCCAGTTCTACCGGCCCGTATTCGCTCAAATCAAACCTCCATCAGGCGGCCTTCATTTTGAAGCGACCTTTCCGCAGCCTCCAGAACCTTTACCACCTCCAGGCCATTCTTGCCGGAGGTTAAAGGCTCCCTTCGCTCCACTATGCACTGCAGGAAATGCTGGCACTGGTTCTTCAAGGGCTCGCTCATCTTTATGGAGGGACTGGTGATGTCTCCGTCGCGCAAAAGAAACTGAAAATCGCCGAAGCTTTCTGCGGACATCTCCAGTGAAACACCTTTGTCGTAAACTTTCAGCCGCTCCAGATTATCCAGGTCGTCAAAAACCACCCGCTTATGGCTTCCCACGGCCACCACCCGCCTCACTTTATGAGAATCTATCCAACTCACATGGATACTGGCCACTATCCCGCCGGGATAAACCAGATTGATAAAGGCCACATCTTCTTTGTCCGCCATAAGATATTTTCCGCCCACTGCGCTCACCTTTAGCGGCAGCGTCTCCAAGAGGAAGTTGAAAATGGAGACATCGTGCGGGGCCAGGTCCCAGATGGCGCTTATATCTTCCCTCACCAGCCCCAGATGAGCGCGGGTGGACCAGAGATAATACACCCGGCCAAAATCCGCCGCCTGCATAAGTCCCTTCATCTTGAGCACTGCCGGGTTATAGAGGAAAGTGTGAGCAACCATCAAGACTTGTCCTTTTTGCTCTGCTAAATCCACCAGTTCCTGGGCCTCGTCAGTCTTCAGGGCCATGGGCTTTTCCACCAGGACATCCCTACCCGCCTCCAGGGCCTCCCGGGTGAGGGCAAAATGGGCGGAAGCAGGCACGGCGATGACCAGGGCGTCCAGCCCCTCACGCGAGAAGAGCTCCTGATAGTTTTCCGTAGTGAAAATCCCCGGGTGATGACGCCTGGCCCAGGAGAGGTTTTCCTCTTTAAGGTCGCACACCGCAGCCGGGCGCGTTCCTTTCAATTCGTGAAATACCCTCAGGTAGTTCCGCCCCCAGTTGCCGCACCCAATAAGACCGACCTCTAAATCTTCCTCCTGCAAGTCTTTTTCCTCCCCCTTATGCTCGTCAGCCGTCACTCGTAATTCGAATTGCCGGTTCAATTTATCACCAAAAGCCGGTCGTGTCAACAGAAAAGCACGCCTCATAGGGAGTTGGGCACCCAAATCATTTTTCTTTTTTACATTTCTTCTTTACAAGTGCACATCTTGTGCTTATATTATAAGGTGAAGAGAAGTCTATTTCGTGTCTCGTGGGCAGCCGGGTAGGAGCGCCAAAAATGTCCGAAAGCGAAATTATTGACCTCAAATCCAGGTTACGGGAACTGGAAGACCAGGGCACCTCTGGCATATCGGAACTGGTGGATCTTCTGATAAAAGGGGGCTTGAGAGCCGGTGCGAGCGATATACATTTGGAGCCCGGTCCCAAGGCCACCGGCGTGCGTTTTCGCCTGGATGGCGTCCTGCAGCAGGTGTCCGAAACCGCTCTTGCCCTGCATCCCAACATCATCGCCCGGCTAAAAGTCCTCTCCGCACTTCTTACCTATCGCACCGATGTCCCCCAAGAAGGCCGCATTGACGCTACCAAATATGGCGGGTCGGTGGACCTGCGCGTCTCCACCTTCCCCACCATCCACGGCGAGAGGGCCGTGGTGCGCATCTTTGACCCCAGGATGGAGCAATTCTCTCTCGTAGAACTGGGCTTCAGCCAGGAGGTGGAAAAGACTTTAGGGGGCCTCCTCAAACGGCCGCAGGGGGTGATTCTCCTCACCGGCCCGGCCGGTTCCGGCAAGACCACCACTATCTATGCCGCGCTTCGCTTCATCATTCAGTCTTCGTCCGCGCCAAGAAATATCGTCTCTGTGGAAGACCCGGTGGAATGCGTGGTGGAAGGGGTGAGCCAGACGCAGATTAATCCTGCTGCCGGGCTTACCTTCGCCCGGGCCCTTCGCTCCCTTATGCGCCAGGACCCCGAAGTAATCGTCATCGGCGAAATCAGGGATATAGAGACGGCCCAGATTGCTATGGACGCCGGGCTCACCGGGCATCTGGTCATCAGCACCATCCACGCGGGCACGGCCTGCGGCGTTTTCACGCGGCTACTGGATATGGGCATTGAACCTTATCTATTGACTTCGGCGGTGAGTGCGGTCCTGGCCGAGCGGCTGGTGCGGCTGCTTTGTCCTGAGTGCAAACGCCTGGCGGAAAGCGAGGAGGAATTTGAAGGGCTTGAGCAGGCCTTAGGGGCCAAAGCCTTTGGGGCCCGGGGCTGTCCCGCCTGCCTCGGCACCGGCTATAAAGGCCGCACGCCCATCGTTGAACTGCTGCAGATGAATGAGCCCGTGAGGCAGGCCATTCTCTCTAAATCCGACACCGAAGAGTTGGCTCTCGCGGCCAAAAATGAGGGAATGAAAACGCTTCTCGCCGACGGCATCCAGAAAATAAGAAGCGGCGACACCAGCCCCCAGGAACTGCGCCGGGTGTTGGTATTCTAAATTTCAAAGAAAGTTGACCGTTGACCGTCGGCCGTTCGGATATTGAAAATTTAAGCGTCTTATATTATTGACAAATTGCGTCTTTTCATTAAAATATGGGGAAGCATTAATCACCAAGCACAAAAAAATATATTTATTTGTCTTCCGTATCTCAGTGATTTATTTCTTCTCTGCTGCTTCTGTGTGCTCTGTGGTTTAATATTTTAAGCCGGGGAACCAATGGCGCGATTCAGGGTAAGGGCGGTAAATAACGCAGGCGAGACCCTGGATGAGGTGGTGGAGGGGATGAGCCCGGCAGGGGTGGTAGAAGGCCTGAGGGAGCGGGGCTTTACGGTAAGTTCCATTGAACCGACGGGACTCAGGCGTTATCTTATGCCCCGGGGCATCTCTCTCGAAGAACTGGCCCTTTTCAACTCCCAACTTGCCGGGATAATAGACTCAGGCGTCCCGCTATCACAAGGCCTCAAGGAACTTTCCCGTGATATGCGCCGGGGGACGCTAAAAGATGCCGCCCGGCGTATCTCCGACGATATGACCTCGGGCACTCCTCTGGCCGATGCCCTGGCCAAAGAGGCACCATATTTCCCCTCGCTTTATGTGGATATGGTTCGTGCCGGTATCAAGGCCCAGAACCTCTCCGGGGTCTTGC
>LIZR01000083.1 GCA_001302825.1 Planctomycetes bacterium DG_23
GCCCCACCGGAGGAGGCCGCACATTGGGTGGAATATTGCAACTCCCGCACGCATACCAAATATGCTGCTATGCGGGCAAAAAACGGCCACCCCGAGCCCTTCGGCGTTAAATACTGGGGCATCGGCAACGAGGTCTATGGCTCCTGGCAGATTGGTACAGTGGACGCCGGGACCTACGCCCTGCAGGCCCGGGAGTTTGCCAAGCAAATGCGCCGCGTGGACCCGGAGATTAAACTGGTCGCCGTGGGCTGCGGCGACCCGGAGTGGAACTGGGAAGTCCTGAGGATGCCCCGTTCGCAATTTGATTACATCTCTATTCACAAATATTATCGGATGACCGCGTATTATGACATCGTGGCCGCGGCGCTGGAGGCAGAACTGAGTCTGGCGGAACTTGCCGGGCTCATCAACACTATCCCTGAGGCACGCGAGCGCGGGGTGAAAATTTCCTTTGACGAATGGAATGTGGCGCGCAGGGAAGACCACCATTCACCAATGAGAATGCGTCTTCAGGACGGGCTTTTTGCCAGCGGCGTCTTTAATGCTATGCATCGGCTTTGCAACTGGGTAACTATGGCCAATCTGGCCCAACTGGTAAATATTCTGCCGGCCATCGTAACCGACGAAACGCGCCTCTTTGTAAATCCCCTTTATCTGGCCTTTCTCCTTTATGGCGAGCATACAGGAAGCGTTGCCTTGAGGACGCGGGTAGAGGTGGATACCTTTGCGGCTAATGCCGGGCACAGGGAACTTCCTCAAGTCCCCTATCTCGACTCTTCTTTCACTCTGGATGCGGAGGACAAAAAACTTTATCTCGCTGCAGTAAATCGGTATAAAGATGAACCCATTGAGGCCGAGATTGTAATCCGGGACGCCCGGGTTAAACCCGGGGCCAAAATCTATGAACTTAACGGGCCGGATGTACTGGCGGCCAACGATTTCGATTCTCCCGATGTAGTAAAAATCACGGAAAAGCCTCTTGAAGACGCTAAGGCCGCATTCACCTACCCCTTCCCCGCCCATTCGGCAAGCATAATTGAATTTGAATTGGAATGAACCAAAAAAACATAAATCACTGAAGCACGGAAAAAGACTGAAGCACAGAAAAAAACTCAAGGGTGTTGCTCCTTCCGTGTCTTGGCGAATTCCGTGGTTTCGTGATTTAGGAAGCCCAGCAAGATTTGAGCCAAAAATCCTTGACCCGGCGAAGCCGAATTTTGTAAAATAAAGTTGGGTTGAGGAATGGTGCAATGGTAGCACGCCTGACTCTGGATCAGGTAATCCTGGTTCGAATCCAGGTTCCTCAGCCATTTTTTTACCAGGCACGGGGGCGGAAATAAAACTTGAGATGGTAATAATATGAATGAAGTCTCGCCGGACACGCCTGAAAGTAGAAAATCGCAATTTTGGCCCGCCCTTCTGCTGCTGGCGCTGGCCATCATCTTCGTTCATCCTATCTTTATGAGCTGGTCGAAACTGGGCATTCACGACTGGTCGCTTTTTTATGTATCCTGCGGCTTTGAGCGCCGCGCCCTTCTTGACTTCCACCAGGCTCCTCTCTGGAATCCCTACACCTTCGGCGGCACTCCTCACTTTGGGCATACGCACCAGATGACCCTTTCTCCCTTTTTCCTGCCCGTTCTTGCCCTCGGCGAGGTAACCGGGCTTAAGATAAGTTTCATTCTTTATCTATGGGCCGGGATGGGTGGAATGTGGCTACTGTGCCGCCGCATGGGCATAAAGAAAATCTCCTCTTATTTTGCCGCCATAATCTGGGGGCTTAACGGCTTTATGGCGCTACGCTTTGTGGTGGGCCATATAAATCATTTTCCGCTGCTGTTACTTCCCTGGGTGGTGCTTTTCTTTCTTGAAGGTATTAAGAGGCCGCTACGGGCTATATGGGCCGGGGCGGCTCTGGCTTTGATGTTTCTTTCAGGAGGGGATTATCCCTTTATTTTAAGCATCATTTTTCTGGTGGTCTTTGCAGTATGTCTGGCCGCAAGAGGGCCTCTTCGGGTCTTTGGTGCACTAATCCTGGCCCTTGTGGCTGCGGCTCTATTTTCCGCGGTGAAACTCATCCCTACTATAGAATTCCTGCGGCAAAGTGTGCCCATACATCCGGAACGCTCAGGAGTGGAGCTGGACGCCGCTCTGCGAGCGCTTTGGACGCGAAATCTTTCGCTCCAAGTGGATTATACTAAGGCCGGCTATGGCGAGTGGGAATACGGCGCTTATATGGGACTATTTGGTCTGCCCCTTTTATTTTTTCTGGGCGGGGCGATATTTTCAGCAAAAGAAATCTGGAGAAGTCGCCAGAAAACCGCTTCTATCTTCTTCCCCGGCACATCATTTTTTCTTGCCGGCATCATTTTTCTGCTTATGAGCACCGGTCACAAAGGGCCTTTTCCTATCTTTAAGGCCGTGGCCTGGTTGCCGCTTTTAAAGAACCTCCATGTGCCCTTTCGCTTTATGGCCCTTTTCATCTTCACCGCAGGCCTACTGGGCAGCTATTTTCTGTCTTTCGTTGAAAGAAGAGGCCTCAGGGCGAGGCTGGTTGCCGCAGTCACCATATTCCTGGCAGTTGATTTCATAATGATGGCAAACCCGATATTCAAAGAGGCCTTCGTGGTGGCCGAAAGTGGAGAAGATAAGCGGGTGGCGGTGTTGGAACTTCCCAGAGAAGCCAGGCTCTGGAAGCAAGATCTGGACGGCCTAAAATTAGCCGAGGCCTCAGGGCTTAGCACATCCCCTATCCAGCACATTCGCCTCAACTGGCTACGGAAAAATCCCCATTTTCGCCGGGACGCCTACTGGCTCATCCAGCCGGAGACTTTAAATGCCTATCTGAATCTTTTGCAGGGTAAAGGAACGCTCGATTTCTACGACCCGCAGCATCTCGCGCCCTTCGCTTTGGCTCCGGATGACGCAGGCTACCGGGGCGAAACCTTCCTGGCCCAGGAGCGAGGATTTGCCCAGATAGTGAAATTTTCTCCTGATAGGACTCTCATCCAATTCCGGACAGATGAACCCGCAAACCTCATCCTCAACCAAAACTATTTTCCCGGCTGGAGGGTAAAGGGTCATGTAAGAGGGAAGGTGCAGCCTTATAATGGTCTTATTTCAGTGGAGGTGGCCCCGGGCGAGGGAAAAGCGGTATTTCAATTTCTGCCCACAAGTTTCTTTATCGGCCTCAGCATCAGCCTTTTGGCCCTGGGTGTCTCCTGCTATATCGGTTTTTTGCGGCTGCGGGCTTGAGGAGAGAAGGAGCAAGGCTTGAAGAACTGGCGAGAGCATCTGGTAGCCTTAATCATTTTCACCATCGCCTCGGTTCTCCTGGCGCTACCTATCTTCGAGCATTTCAACCATTGGGGGCGTCTGGATTGGCCGCAATTTTATACCTGGTATGATGTCCCCAGAACGACCATACTGAAATATAAGCAAATCCCCCTCTGGAACCCTTATTCCTGGGGTGGAAATCTGGGGCTCGGCCATACGCACGATGGCACGCTTTCTCCCTTTTTCCTCTTTGTGCTGGTTTTCGGTGTGGTCAAGGGGCTCAAGATATGGATGGTAGTCTCAACAGTTTTAGGTGGCTGGGGGATGTGGGCTCTGGTGAGAAGTTTCGGTGCGGGCAAAATCTCCTCTTATTTTTCTGGCTTCGTCTGGGCTTTGGGCGGCTACTTCGCTATGCATTTTGCCGTAGGACACGCTGACCACTTCACGCAAATACTCCTCCCCTGGCTCTATCTTTTTTACCTCAAATCCCTGCATAACCTTCGCTATGCACTGCCCGCCGCCCTCGTCCTAATCCTTATGGCGTTTTCCGGCAACCCTTACCCCTTCATCATTTCTCTCCTTTTTCTCGGTTTCCACTCGCTTATCTGTGCTGCCGTTAAGCGAAATCTTGGGCCCATAAGAAGCCTGGTGCTTATTTTAGCACTCACTTTCTTCCTGGGAGCGGTGAGGTTTTTTCCCTTGTTGGATATGATGGTGAGGGGCGCTGCCGTAAAAAAGGATGTGCTCACCGGCACGGACATCTATAAGTTATGGGGCGGACTCGTGTTTCGGGGACAGGAGCTTCACGCCCACCTCGGTAACTATGGCACCTGGGAGTTCGCTGCCTATATAGGCCTTCTGCCGCTTGCAGTATTTGCCCTGGCCCTTGTGGACGGCTTTATAAGATCAATGAGAAAAAGGGGGCCGGCCGGAGAAATCATTGAAGAGTCCTGGCTGTTTTCCTCTGCCGCACAACTGCAAAGCGAAAAATGGGCTCTGGCGGCGACTGGCACCTTATTTTTCTTCCTCACTCTTGGCGATAAAATTTCAATTGACCTCCTGGGGATATTGAGACTCTTGCCCGGCCTTCGCTTCTTTCACAGCCCCTTTCGGCTGATAATTGTATCCATTTTGGCTATCTGCCCCTGGGTGGGCTTATTTTTGACTAAATGGGAACTGCCCGGAAAGCGCATTATCTATAAAGCCCTTCCGCTTATTCTTTCCTGCATACTTCTCGGCGACCTCCTCTCCCAAAATAGCCGCCATTTCCAGGATATATTCATCATCCCGCCGCCGGAGATAGCCACAGGTAAGGCCTACATAACCGACCCGACTTTGCTTGAGCACCACAAATGGGCCGAGAAGGTGCCCCTTTTGGTGGCCGATGTGGGCCAGCGTCCCTCCCGCCAATTCAGCCAGAAGCATCTCGCGGAAAATTCCGCCGGGCTTTCCTACTTTGCCAGTAGAGACATTGAGTCCAAGGCCTTAGCGATGTATCTCAATTTTCTTCAGAATGTGGGCACTTTGGATAGTTACGACCCGGCGCATTTACCCCAATATGCTCTGGGGCAAGAGGATGAAGGCTATCGGGGCGAGGCCTTTATGCTCTCAGGCGAGGGGTCAGCCGAGATGATCAAATTCTCGCCTAATAAATTCATAATCAAGACCAGCACCAGCGCCCCGGACACGCTCATCATAAACCAGAATTTTCATCCGGGCTGGAGGGCAAAAGGGGGGCGAGTGCAAGCCCACCAGGGCCTCATTTCCACAAAGGTCTCTTCCGGCGAACAAATCATCACTTTCTACTTTCTACCTTTAAGTTTCCTTCTGGGGGTGGCTTTGACCCTGGCTACGAGCGTGGGACTCATCGTCCTTTTCATTCGTCGAAAGCACAAGCCCTGCCTGCCTGATAAGCCGCAATTTCCTTGACAAATCTACGAGGTTTTCATATATTATCTATTTTTAGGCATCTTTGGCAACTGTTCAAGGCGAAGAGGAAATATGGGCGAGCATAAGGTAACTTTAATCCCTGGCGATGGCATCGGGCCGGAGGTGGCCCGCGCAGCCAGGCTTTGCCTTGAGGCCACCGGCGTGAAATTCCAGTGGGATGTAAAAGAAGCCGGCCAGGAGGCCCTCAAAAACAAAGGCACACCACTGCCTGAAGATTTGCTTCATTCCATCAGGGAAAATGGCGCGGCCCTGAAGGGCCCGGTGACTACGCCTGTGGCCGGTGGCTTTCGCAGCGTAAATGTGGGTCTTAGGCAGCGGCTTGACCTATATGCCGGGCTTCGACCGGCAAAGACCATTCCCGGCGTCCTCTCTCGTTACCAGAATGTGGATTTGGTGATAATGAGAGAAAATACCGAGGATGTTTATGCGGGGATTGAATTCGGCCTTGGAGAACCGGAGGCGCAGGATTTAAGGGCTTTTATCCAGGAGAAAAGGGGCCGGAGCCTGCCGGAGGATTCCACCATAAGCATAAAGCCCATTTCTACTCGGGCCTCCGAGCGCATCGTTCGCTTCGCCTTTGACTATGCCAGGCAAAATCACCGCCATAAGGTAACCGCCGTCCATAAGGCCAATGTGATGAAGGCTACCGACGGCCTCTTCCTCAATGCCGCGCGCAAGGTGGCTGAAGCATATCCGGATATAGAATTCGAAGACCGAATGATAGACGATATGTGCCATCAACTGGTGCGAAGGCCCGAGCATTACGATGTGCTGGTGCTGCCCAACCTTTACGGAGATATCGTCTCTGACCTATCGGCGGGTCTGGTGGGGAGTCTGGGGCTGGCCTATGGTGCGAATATAGGGGACGACTGCGCGGTTTTCGAGGCAGTGCACGGAACTGCTCCTCGGTATGCCGGTCAGAACAAGGTCAATCCTGCCGCGCTAATCCTTTCCGGGGTGCTGCTCTTACGATATCTGGGCGAAGAAGAGGCCGCCCAAAGGCTTCAGAAAGCCGTTTATAAAGTCATTGCCGCAGGGGAAAAGGTCACCTATGACCTCAAACCGTCGCGCGACGACCCCCGCGCCGTGGGCACGCAGGAAATGGCCCAGGCGATAGTGGACGCCCTGGAAGAATAAAAAAGGTGCAAGGCTTGGCCAAACCGGACAAAAATTTTGCCCGCCAATGGGGAAGCAGGGCCAGTTTCCCAAAAGGCGAGCAAAGATATTTCCAGATTATATCCGGAGAAAAAAGGGGCCTTATTGCCGGTATAGCCCGCTTAATCCTTCGCATCCTCTCCTGGGTTTATGGGCTGGGGCTGGGGTTAAGGCGGCTTTTTTATCATCTGGGAATTTTTAGGCCGGGGATGCTGCCGGCCAAGGTGATAAGCGTGGGCAATATAACCACCGGCGGGACGGGAAAGACCCCTCTGGTGGAATATATTGCGCGGCTGGCTCAGGGCTATGGGGAGCGGCCGGCCATCTTGAGCCGGGGCTATAAGGGCTCTTCTGCGAAGTCCGGTCAGCCCTGGTCCGATGAAGCCGAGGTTTTGAGGGAGAATCTTCCGCAAGTACCTCTTATCATAGATGAAGATAGAATCCGCGGGGGAAGAAAGGCCCTGGATGAATACGATGCCTCTTTACTGATCCTGGATGACGGCTTCCAGCACTGGAGGCTGGTGCGCAATCTGGAAATAGTGGTGGTGGATGCCTTGGAGCCTTTTGGCTATGGTTTTCTTTTGCCCCGGGGCCTTTTGCGAGAGCCCGTATCCGCATTGAAGCGAGCGGACCTTTTAGTAATTACCAGATGTGATTTGGTTTCGAGGAAAGAGGTTTCCGGCATAAGGCGGCGCTTTCGGGGCATATCTCCGGGCCGCCCGGTTATAGAGACCCAACATAAGCCAATAGAATTTTGCGATTTGAAGAATAGAAAACTCCCTGTAGAATGGATTAAGGAAAAGAGGGTATTAGGTTTCTGCGGTATAGGTAACCCAAAAGGCTTTCTCGTGACCTTGAAAAACTTGAAGGCAGAGGTTCTGGCCTTTCATCGCTTTGAAGACCATCATCGCTATAGCCTGCAAGGGTTAGCCTCTCTCGCAGATGAGGCGAAGAGTCTCGGCGCTGAGGCTTTGGTGACCACCCAGAAGGACCGGGCCAATTTCCCGCAAAAGGTGGACCTGGCTTTACCGGTATTGGTGCTAAAAATCGCCATAGAAATAATTTCTGGCAAAGGAGACCTTGAAGCCAAACTGGCACAACTCAGGATAAGATAGGGTCGGAGAAACAAGCGTTGGCTACGGTAATATATTTTGTCGAATATCTTTTGCTCAGGTTATCTCTTTGCATACTGGCGGCACTTCCCTTTCCCTTAGCCCATCGCATCGGCGAAATGCTCGGGAGGCTCGTTTACCTGATTGATCATCGTCACCGCTTGGTGGTCCTGAAGAACCTGGATATCGCCTACGGCAATTCGCTGCCCTATGAAGAAAAACTTGGCCTTGCCAGAAAATCCTACGAGCATCTGTTCAAGGCCGGGATAGAACTCGTCTTTGCGCCTCGCTTGGTGAACAAATACAACTGGCAGGACTATTTTGAATTGGATAACTTACCCGAGCTTCTTAAGATGGTATGGGCAGGAAAAGGCGGCATTTACATCACCGCTCATTTTGGAATTTGGGAACTTTTAGGCTGTATTGTTCCCTATATTGGGCTTCCGGTTTACGCCATCGCCCGTCCCATTGAGAATCCCTTCGTGGATAGATACTTGAATAAAATGCGCCAGATTACCGGGCAAAAAGTCATACCAAAAAAAGAAGCCTCTTCAGGTGTAATGGATGTCCTGGAAAACGGAGGCTTCCTTTCCTTCCTGGTAGACCAAAATGCCGGAACCCGGGGCATCTTCGTGGATTTCTTTGGCAAGCCTGCCTCAACCACGCGCACCGTAGCCCTGCTTTCCCTCAAGACCGGCGTGCCCCTCATCCCGGTCTATGCTTACAGGATTAAGGGATTTAAGTTTAAGGTGGTGATAGAAACCCCCATTTATCCCGTCGATACTGGCAACCCCACCGCTGACATAGAAAGTATGACCCAGGCCTTGACCAAGCGAGTTGAGCGGTGGGCGAGGATGTATCCAGCACAATATCTCTGGCAGCATCGCCGTTGGAAGACGCGTCCACCCTGGGAAAAACCCGGGATGCTTGAGGTTGGCGAAAAGCTTGAGACTATAAGCGCAGCCTCTTCTTAAGGTACTGGAGATGAAAAAAGAGAAAAAGCAAGGCCCCAAAAAACTCAAGCGCATTTCGCTTAAAGAGATGAAAACTCTGGTCAAGGTGGAGGACTTCGCTCACCCTGTAGAAACTTCTCTCCCTTTCGACCA
>LIZR01000084.1 GCA_001302825.1 Planctomycetes bacterium DG_23
GGTCGGAAGTCCCAGAACCTTCTTTACCTCCTCATCATAAAAAGCACCCACCTCCACCGTGGCCAGATTTAAATCTTCACAAACGAGATAGATATTCTGCGAAAGATGTCCTACTTCGTTTTGCACATAGCGTCTTCCCCTTTCGCCGTATCTATAAGTAGTCTGGACGTAGTCCGCGATAATTACTACCGAGGCCGGGGCCTGAAAGAGAAATCCCTGTCCCAATGCGGCCCGCGCTAAATCCCTTCGCACATCGCCGGGTCTCTCCAGTTCCAGTTCGTGCTCCTTCCAATCATACCGATATAAGCCAGCATCTATCCCTTCCACGCCACTGTCGCCCGCGACCAGGAAAACTTCCAGGGGATAGGTGGCGCCAGCGGAAGGTGCGGTTCTCGTTTCTCTTGTAGGGTCTTTTACCAGGCCCTGCGCCGACCAGAGGATTTGCCCCACTTGCTTCAGGGAAAGGGCCTTACTGGAAAAATTGCGCCGGCTCCTGCGAGCACTAAGGAGTTCCGGCAGGGTCTTTTTGCCCTCAGATAAGGGCGCGGGAAGTTTGATAGCCATAACTACGCTCCTTTTTGCCTTTATGCCAAGTCCCTTTCAACCCACACTTTCAGACGGCCCGCCAGAGGCGGGCCTGCCGGCAGGGAGGCCGGTGCCCCAATCCTATAACTCTTCTCCAGCCCTGGTGAGGCGCAGTCTCCCGGGGATTATGCTCACCACTTTCACTTCGGGATTGACTGGGGAGTAAATGGTGAGGCTGCCGGTCTTTTCGTCGGCTCCCTCAATTATCCCCAACGCTTTATCCCAGCCATCCTCATCCCGCAGGCTCACCAAGCGATTCAAAATTTGTCCCTCCCAGGATAGACGCCCTTCGGACCCCGAAGGGGCCCTCAGGGTCCCGAGGGGCAGCCGGGAGAGGTTCAGCCACTCCTCTTTAACCAGGCTCACCTCTTCCAGATTGAGGCAGAGACAGCGCGCCTCTTTGAAATATTCCCGGAAGCGCTCCCTACGATGCTCGGCCCGCTCCAGCGCACTTTTCACTTTCACCCCCGGCACTTCAGGAAGCCGATAAAGCACCATCCCCTTTCTTCCCTTACAGTGCCTGGCCACATACTCCAGTTCCCTTTCCCGCTCCAACGCCACAATCATATCCGGTCGCAGGATATCTATTTTATGCCGTTTGAGGGCCTCGCCCGGCCCACCTGATATAAGCCCGCTGGTATCCACTATAACCTTATCCGCCTTATGAAGCGCAGCGTCGCTGGTGAGTTTGGTGCCGGTTATGGTGGGAAGGAGATGGCCGGCGGGGGAGGTAGAGCCCACGAAGTAAATCGCCTGCGCCTTTATATCTTCCCAACCTGCCCGGCCCCACCCGTACGGGCCGGGGCCAGGGCGGAAGTTTTTACCGGCTTCTCCGGACGGGAAGTGCCCCCAGGCGATGGTAGTGGGCGGGCCGATATCCGATTGACCGGGGTCCGCATCCACCACGGCCACTTCTTTGTCTTTAGCCAACTCCCCGGCCAGTATTTGGGTGAAAGTGGTCTTTCCCGTATCCACCCCGCCCAAAACGAGAAAGAGCCGCACGGCATCTTCGCGGGCCGCTTCCAGGATCTCCTGGGAAAGAATCCCCTCTTTTTCATCAAAAGCCATTTTCTCCAGCGCAACCTCCGCCCATACGGGCGGCCTTATGGCCGTAAGCCTCATACCTCTCCGCCGCCCGCTAAGGCAGGCGGGTTCCAAATTCGCTCATAAATTATTATAATCTTTTATCAAAGGTAATGTCAAGAAGGCTGCTATGACCCAAGAGAAAAATGCCTTTGCGGGCAGGCCAAATTCGTCTTTGCGCCAAATATCCCTTGACCTATAAGGCGGTGAAAGGTAAAATCTTTAGTTTAACTGGCAGGTTCCAAGGGAAAGCGGAGGTAAAAGTGTCAAAGCGGGTGGGAGTAACCGTTATATTCTTACTGCTTATCGGCGGCGCCATATACCTGGTTATTAAAGGCCACCAGACACGCTATGAGAACCGTGTTCGGGTAGAGGAACCGGGCCTTAGTAGGGTGCGCGAATATAGAGATGAACTGTTGGACCAGGCCGGTTCATCAACTCATAACAAGCAGGCCCTGAGGGAGGTGATTGAGCGTTACGAAGATTACATAGAAGAGCACCCCGATAGCGCTCGGGCCTACAATGATTTGGGCGACATCTTGTACGATTATGCCGGCCAGCCCCACGAAGCGGCCAAGAATTGGCAAAGGGCGGTTCAGATTGACCCGGATTTTGCTGAGGCCCGTAATAACCTGGGAGTCTATTATGACCACTTCGGCGAGCCGCTGCGAGGGATTGAAGAGGTGAGAAAGGCCATCCAGTTGGACCCACATCGTGGCGATTATCATTACAATCTGGCGGTTTTTTATTTTGTCAGTCGTTATGAAGTTCAAAAGAAATACGGCTGGGATTTGCCCAAAATCTATGCGGCCTGCCTCGATGAACATAAGAAGGCCATTGTCCTGGAACCGGAGAACTACGAATTTTCCTGTGGCTACGCCCGCACCTTCTCCTTCGCAAGATTTTTCCAGGTGGAGACCGATTACGATGCCGCCATTGCCGCCTGGAAACATTGTCTGGGGCTGGATATAGATGATGGTCAAAAGGCGCAGGTGCTTCTACATATGGCTCATCTCTCTATGGATGCTAAAAGACCCGACCAGGCGCGTACCTACGCAAATGAGATACTGAAGATAAAACCTAATCACGCTGCGGCAAAACGCCTGCTGGAGAGGCTCTCTCGCGTCCAGCGCAATTTCCCTTGAGGCTTGGAAGACCCGCCGTCCGTCGGTAGCCGGACGGTCCGGCTTCCTTTTGACGGGCCGCCCGGAGAATGTGAGTGAACCAATGGCAAGGACACTGAAAAGGTCCCACAAGTTCATCATTTTTATGTTGCTCCTGGCCTCTTTGCCACTTTTTCTGCTTTTTTCTTACTTTCTCTTTAACAGACTCCACATGGAACTGTTAGTCCTTCAGACTGAGTCCAGCTTCCAAGCTTGGTGCTATTGGTCCGACTATCGTGCCTACGCGGTGCGACGATTCGTGCAGAGGCTTAATCACCAAGACCCGGGCGTCCGTGAAGGAGCGGCCACTGCGCTGGGAATCATTGGCAGACGCAGAACAGTGAAAGAGAGACTGTACTATTTCGAGGACCTGCCGCGACTTGAGAAAGAACAGGCCCTTGCCAAAAAGTTGGGCATTCCCGCGCTGAAGAAATCGCTGAAAGACCCGGCAGAAACAGTGCGCTTTGAGGCCGCCTGCGCCCTGGCAAGAATGGATGACGACTCCGGCCTGGAGGAACTCTTGAAGTATGCCCTGCGTGAACCGGGTGATGGAAATCACTTCGAGCGGCGCAAAGAGGCTCTTAAAAGATTGGGGAAACTTGGTTACGGTGAAGCGATTGAAATTCTGATAGATGATTTGGAAAAAGCCCCCGAGGAGGAAGACCAACGGTGGAAATTATATTCTGCTGTTAGTTCCCTTATGCATATAACCGCCGTGAGAAGTTCACCTGATATCCCGATTTGGGAGTGGGCTGATACGAGAGAAGAGGAAGAATTCAAAGAGAAAGAATTAGCCTTCTGGAAAAAATGGTGGCAGGAGAATAAGAGAGATCCACGATGGAGTAAGAGGTGGAAAAAATGATTGAAAATACAACAAAGAACTTTATTGATGGTGAACGGAGCAAATGTCAAGATGCTCCTGCCGCAGAGCAGAGTTCATCCATTTTCGTGTTGAAAATGTGGTGAAGATTGCCGAAGAAAGGCTCAATTTGGGGGATAATCGGAACATAGAATTTCACAACTGAAAGGTTGCGCGAGTGATCAGGAAGATAGCGTTTGCTATAAGTTTGATAGGCCTTCTTGTAGGCCTCTCTATATGGCTATTCCTGACGCTTTGGATTTTTACGGCCCCAACCAACTATAATATTATGAAGTTCCTCGGAGCGGAAACGAATCAAGGCGTTGATTTTGTGCTGGGTTTCATGTTCTTTGGGTCCTTGGCGGGATTCGCATTATCGTTATGCGCTTTATTTCTGCCCAAGACCAACAAGTTCCTGGTCTTCTTGCTGAGTTTTTTAGGCTTGCTATTAAATGGAGTGTTTGTAACATTTTTTGTACTGTTTGTCATTGCTTTTTGAGTTTGTTAAATCTTTCGCACGCCTTATTTTAAGTTTTAGGCCTTTTTGCGAGAAGAAAACCGGTAATTCGGTCATCTGCTCCTTTGATTATGTGTTGGACAAGGTCGCAAACCGCACCAAACTCCTCAAAGACGGCACCACCAGCGTCCCCCCCGAATTACTCCGCCGTAAGCCTTCGCAAATTTCCTTTTGCACCTGAGGCCCGCTTTTCCTAAACTAAAGAATGCTTTCCCGAAAAGATTTTGGCCTCATTCTTTCTGGAGGGAGTTGATGAAGAATAGAAAGTGGTTTGAGCATCCGCTGGCCATTATGGGGCAGATGATGGATGTGGGGAAGGTGGGTTCAAGGAGGCAGGCGGAATTGACCAGGGAATTAGGGTTTGACGCCGTACACTGGCTGGCGGCGGATTTATCCTCGGGTGGGGATGACGGCCGGAGTTATTTCTTCAAGACCGACGCAGGCTTTGCCCGCGATAAACTTAGCAAGTATTTGCCCCTGGCACATCATCACGGACTGCGTGTCATAGTCTATTTCAATGTGCACTGGTTTAATGAAAAATTCAATCTGGAATGGATGCAGGTGGATGCCCAGGGCCAGCGCATAGAGGCGGGCTACGGAGCCGGGTATCTGGCCTGCGTGAATAGTCCGTTTGAGGACTGGGCCTCGGGCATCGCCCGGGATTTAGGCAAATACGATATTGACGGGGTATTCTTGGATGGGCCCGTATTTCACGCCCGGGGCTGTTTCTGTAAATCTTGCTCTGGGAAATTCAAAGATTTTTGCGGGCTGGAACTCCCCACGGAAACGATGGACAGGAAGACCCGGCTCCAATTTATAGAATTCAGAAAGGCGAGCATCGCCAGATTTATCCGAAATTTCGCCAAGGCTTTAAAATCTGAAAACGCTCGGTCCATCCTTTATGCCAATGGATGCGGGCTGAGGAGCGGAGTACCTACAGGCCAGGATAATCGCCGCACCTTGGAGTTTCAGGATATGCTGGGGGCCGAGGGAGGCTTCATCGGCTACGGCCCCCTTGAGAAAACTCCCATCTGGAAGGCTGAGGCCACGGCAAAACTCCTGGAAAAGCAAGCAAGCCCCGGCAAAGGGGCAAGCCCAAAGCCCACCGTAATATTCATAGACCATGCCTATAAAGGTTACGACCATTATGCCCATACCGCAGCCGAGGTGCGACTCCTATACGCTCAGACCATAGCCTCAGGAGCCAACCCCTGGTTCCATACCTATTATCGGAACATAGATACCCCGGCCACATCCGCCGCCAGGAAGATGAATCTATTCTTGAAGAAAAATAGGGCATATTTTGAGGGGGCGCAGTCGGCGGCCAAAACTGCCCTTCTCTGGTCAGATAGAACCGCCGATTTCTCTAAGGCCGCCGAAGAGACCGATTTTACTTCTCGCGCCGGAGCGAAAAGGCCGGGAAACTTCCAGGCCTCATTTCACGGCGCCTATGACATTCTATATAAGTCCCAGATTCCCTTTGACATTATTGACGAAAAGGTGATTGAAGAGGAAGCCCCCGCGCGCTATTCGCTGATTGTTCTTCCTAATGTGGCTTGTATGAGCGAGGCCGTGGCAGGTAAACTCAAAGACTTCGTAAGAGCCGGCGGTAATATCATCTCCAGTTTTGAGACCTCTTTATGGGATGAAACGGGCGAGAGGCTGGATAACTTTCGTCTGGCCGAAGTCTTCGGGGTAAATGCCACGGAAAAGGTGTTTGGGCCTACAAAAATAGATTACATAACCCTTTACCCCGACCACCCCATACTGCGGGAGATTGAGCAGGAAGTAATCCCCTCGCCGCCATATTATCTGCGGGTAAGGACAAGACCACCGGAGGATGACCGCTCCGAAGGCCTACCGGAGATTGGCTGGGAGATACTGGCACGCTTCCGGGGCCCACTCCCCGCACGCTACGCGCCCCTTCCTCCCACCTCCGCGGATACCGCTGTTATGCTCAACTCATTCGGCAAGGGGAAAAGCGTCTATATGGCGGGCAATATGTTCGAGCACTATTGGGGTTATAAATTTCCGGAATATCGCAGGATTGTGGCTGCTGCGGCAAATTGGCTTTCGCCGCCGCGCATTTATCTTGATAAGGGGCTCGGCCTTATAAGCATCGTTGTGCGAAATCAGCCCGGCGATGCGAAGGGAGGAAACTCACGCCTTTGTCTTCATCTTATAAATACGGCCGGGGCCTCGCGGCCCTTGGAGACTGTGCTTCCTTTTGAAAATGTAGGCATTACGCTGGAGACGACCGCGAGGCCACTTTCCGTCCGTGCGCTTATCTTGGACGAGGAACTGGATTTCAGTTTTTCCGGAGCAACCTTAAATGTTAGGCTTCCTCGTCTGGAAGAATATGAGGTGGTGGTGATTGATTTTGAGGGCGAAGGGGAATAGAAATTAGTCTTTTTATCATTGCCTCACCGGTGATCGGGAGGAGGAAGAAATGTTCGACTTGAGACTACTCGTATGCTTTGTTTTTCTGCTTCTCTTCGCCGTTGGAGTTCTGGCGCAGGCCTTTGCGCAGGAGACGGCCCCCGGCCCGCCGTGTCGCCAAAGGCGACCAGGCGCCTGCCCGCCTTTGGCGGGCAAGCGTTATTCCCGGAAAGATATTGGGCAATTGAAGACCTTCAGCCGCGCACAGATATTCAAGGCGCTCGGCTCATTTGACCACTCGGGCCTTTCCGATGACGAGTTTGTGCTGAAGGCCGCGGCGCTCCTCGATCCGGCGAAGGTGCCGGGACTGACCGAGGCCCTTGCGGCCTCCGACGCAGAGGCGGTGCTCGCGGCCGTGTGCGAGGCGTGCAAGGGCGAGTCCGTGGAGAAGCCGGTGGTTTCTGAGAAGGAACTGCGCAGCGCCGATGAGATAATGTCCAACAAGTTCACCTTCTACGGCGAGACGCATCAGCTCTCGGAGAATATCGACTGGGACTACAACCCCGGCACAGCTCACTGGGGCCACGACCTCAACCGCTTCTCGTATCTCGGTCCCCTCACCAGGGCGTGCCTGTCCACGGGCCAAATGCGCTACGGCCGCAAAGCGGTGGGCCTCATCCTGGACTATATCGGCAAGTGCGACTTCGGCCGTGCGTTTGCGGGCACGCCGTATGTCTTCGGCTCCTACCTCAACCAGGCCATACACTGCGCGGCGTGGTGTGCGTCCGTGCGGCAACTCCTTCCCGAAGGCTGCGTGGAGCCGATAGAGCTGATGCGGATACTCAAGTCTCTGCACGACCAGCTCGCCTATCTCGAGATTGTCACGAACCAGCACGCGGGCAACTGGCCGACCATCGGCTTCCAGGGAATGATGAGGACGCTGGCTACCTTCCCCGTGCTCCGGGACCACGACCGCTTCGCGACATACTGCATCGAGGGCCTGGCCGAGCAGGTGGACGAGCAGGTGCTGCCGGACGGCGTGCAGGACGAGCTGACCCCACACTACCATTCGTGCGTGATAGGCAACATCCTGACTGTTGCATCTACCGCGCGCGAAATCGGTCTGGACTTAGAGCCGCGCACGCTCGAAGCGCTGCGGAAGATGGTTCACTACCTCCAACAGATAACCACGCCCGACGGCAGCGCACTGGTGGCCTTCAACGACGGCGATCCGGAGTCGGTGCCGGATTTCTCTGCCCCTCTGAAGGCCCTGGGTCTGGAGGGCTACCTTTCGCCGCCGGAGGCGCTTGGGCCGGAACTTTTCCCGTATGCGGGCGTGGCGCTGCTCAGGCAGCAGCAGACCGAGGGCGACCTGTACCTCGCCCTGGATGCGGGGCCTTACGGCCGCGCTCACCAGCATGAGGACAAACTGGGCTTCTGGCTATTCGCCTATGGCCACAACTTCATCGTCGACCCGGGCCGACACCTCTACGACTGGTCGGAGAAGTCGTACCGCAGGCACCTCAAGAGCACACGCGCGCATTCGACCATCCTCGTCGACGGCAAGGGGCAGCACAGCGAAGGCCGCCGCGATACCTGGATAGCGAAGGAGCCGATGCGGGTCGCGTGGAGCATGAAGGAAGGCGAGATTCGTGCCTCGGCCGCCTATGACCTCGGATACGGCGGGGACAATGCACTCGACATCGTCCACCGCCGCGAGATCGTCTTCGTTAAGGAGCGCTTCTGGGTGGTCTTCGACCTCATCGATGGCGAGGGGAAGCATTACATCCAGACGCGGTTCCAGTTCGCGCCGGGGGACTTGCGCATAAAGGACGGCTGCGCGGCAACCTGCTTCGACGACGCCAACCTGCTCTTGTGGCGGTATGGACGGTGGGCTTTTCAGCGGATATCGAGAATGGACGCAAGGACCCGCCGGGCGGGTGGTACTCGCCGAGGTACAATCAGATCATGC
>LIZR01000085.1 GCA_001302825.1 Planctomycetes bacterium DG_23
GGAGCAACATCTGGAGGGGATGAAGGAAATGGCAAGGGAGTCGGGCCTGCCGGTGGAAATCCTTGCCGGCAAAACCTTTGAGGTGATGAATGAGGCCGAGGTGACTCTGGTAAAAAGCGGCACAGCGACACTGCATTGCGCCTATTTTCTTACGCCTATGGTCATCCTCTATCGGGTTAATCCCATTGCCTGGGCCTTGAGCCACTTGATAGTGAAGTCGCCTTATATAGGTCTGCCTAACCTGATAGCCGGCGAAAAAATCGTGCCGGAATTTCTTCTTGGCACCGATAGGTCACAAGAGGTGGCCGAAGCAGCGCTCGGACTTTTGCTGGATGCTTTGCTGGATGCTGAGGCCAGAAATAAAGCCGTAGAGGGCCTTAAAAAAGTGCGAGAAAAAATCGCCCCGACCGGGGCCTCCCAGCGTGCAGCGGAGATAATACTGGAGATGGCCGGTGACGACAAATCGTAGTCGGGCTCGTCCCTGAGCCCGAGTGGGCTGGGTCAGGGACGACCCAGCCCCACGGCGTCGTTACCCGCCGCGGTGGGCAGGCAGGAGTGAGGACGCTACAGGGACATACAGCTTTCTAAGAGCGTTTTTTACGCCTTGACCTGGGACGAAGTTGGCTGCGTTTTCTGAGGAGATAAGATTTCCACTGCGCCTCGGCCTCGCCCAGACTCATTCCGTAAACCTCCCGAAAAACCCTGACTACTTTGGCGTTGCTGTCCGTATAGGAGACGTTTTTGGAGAAGGCGATGAAACGCCTGCGTCCAAAACGGCCAAAAAGGAAGGCCACAAATGAACCCGCCTGCTCATACATACGGGAGCGGTTTCTTCCCAGGGCCTTCCATTTCTTCCAGAATGACTTATAGTCGGCAATTTGCGGAAGCGAGGGAAGCGTGGCGCTTTCAAGAGCACTCAATACGACCCGGTGATTCTGGTTTGACTTTGGGGATGCAGCGTACGACGCAAATCCTTCGTTAAAGAGAGGCGGCGGTGCGCCGCCGGCGCGCTCCAAGGTCTTGTGCGCTTCCTCGTGCCGCAAACCTGCCTGTCCCATACTGGCAGGGACATCCAATCCACCGGGGTGGCCGCTTCCCCATTTGCACACCGCCGGGTCGTGGATGAAGTAGGGGATGGAGGGCCCATCAAAATAGCGCTTGGTTTGTTTGTCCTTTTTGAGACCCAAAAGCCGGGCAATTTCTCTGATTCGCCTTTCGGCTTGTCGGGCGAACTTCCTGGGGGCCATAATCTTCCGGGATGCCTCATCAAACATCAAAAGATAATGAGGCGTCTCCACCACCCACCAGGGCCGTCCTTCCCGGATGCCTTCCTGCACGAATTTCAAATCTTTCAAATCCGACATAATCTTCTTTCTCCTGGTCTAAGTGCAGGAAGAGTTCATTCCCCTTCCCAGGAATGCTCTTTTATGGCCTCAAGGATTTGGGTGGCGGTGGCGATGGCTCGGCGGCCTTCCTGGAGAGAGACCACCGGGGGTGCGTGAGTTCTTACCGAATGGATGAAGGCTTCCAGTTCTTTCTGGAGCGGCTCGAAATCCGGCATGGGGATTTCGTGTATATCCAGCAGGTCGCCGAAGGAGAAGCCCTTGAGGTCGGCAATGGTAGAGACATCCCCGGTCAGTTTGAGGTCTCGCCAGGTGGTGAGTTTATCCGATTTTTTGTAGAGGTAGCCGCTTTTCTGGCCGAAATCGAGGGAGATGTAGGAATCCGGGGAGAAGATGCGCATGCGGCGCAGGGCTCTGGTGGCCACTCTGGAAGCGGTGAGGTTGGCCACGCATCCGGAGGCGAAGGTGATGCGGGCGTTGGCAATATCTTCTTTATCGCCGATAACCGCCACGCCGCAGGCGTCAAGTTTTTTTATTTCCGAGGCGGCCAGATGCAGCACAATATCTATATCGTGAATCATCAAATCCAGCACCACCCCTATATCGGCGGAACGGAAGCGGAAGGGGCTGAGGCGATGGGCCTCAATGAATTTGGGATTTATGTTGAGTTTTTTTGCGGCCTCAATTACCGGGCTGAAGCGTTCCACAAAGCCTACTTGCAAGGCCACGCCCTTTTGCCCGGCCAGCGCCGCCAAGCGGTCGGCCTCCTCCAGATTTGAGGTCATAGGCTTTTCCACCAGGACCGGTATGCCGGCCTTTAGGAAGTCGCTGGCGATTTGGAAGTGAGTCTGGGTGGGGGTGGCGATGGATGCGGCATCAACTTTATCCAGGAGTTCTTTGTGGTCGGCGAAGCCTTTAGTGGAAAGGGATACGGCCACCTCTCGGGCGCGCTTTTGGTCTTTGTCGCACACGCCGATGAGGCAGACACCCTCCATCGCGTGATAGATGCGGGCGTGCTCTTTACCCACATATCCCACGCCGATGACGGCAACCTTTATTTCGTCATTCGTCATTGGTCATTCGTCATCCGAGTGATGGATGACGAGCACGAGTAGTATGTTCATTCGCTGATTCTATCCGGGCGAATCGTTTATTCCGCTCTCAGGGCCTCTCGGGCGCGGCCGTGTTTTCCCCGGTCGATATTGCGCAGGAACTCCAGGAGATATTTGACCTCATCGGTGAGGGAGGAAGGATTGGCCTCAAGACGCTCTAAGGCCTCGGCGCGAGTGAGGCCAGAGCGATAGATGAGCCGAAAGGCCTTCTTCAGCGCACCTGTGGCATCTTCGGACATATTCCTGCGGCGCAGCCCCACCACATTAATCCCCCGCACCTCGGCCGGATTTCCCTCCACAATAGTGAAGGGGGGCACATCCTGAGTGACCCGGGAAAGCCCGCCCACGAAGGCCAGCCGGCCGATGGTGGTGAAATGATGAAAGGCCGAACCTCCGGAGATATAGGCGAATTTTTCCACCTTTATGTGGCCGGCAAAAAGCACGGCGTTGGCCACTATCACTCCATCCTCCACTACGCAGTCGTGGGCCAGATGCGAGCAGGCCATAAAGAAATTGTCATTTCCGACTTTGGTCACGCCGCCGCCTTTTTCCGTGCCGGTATTTATGGTGACGCATTCGCGGAAGATGTTGCCACGGCCAATTTCGAGGTGCGTCTTTCCCCCGGCGTATTTCAAATCCTGCGGCGGGCCGCCCAGAAGGGCCCCGGGAAAAACCTGATTATTTTCGCCCAGGCTGGTGTGGCCGATGATGGTGGCGTTATGGGCGACCACGGTGCCGGAGCCGATACGCACATTGGGGCCGATGACCGCATAAGGGCCGATAGAAACCCCTTCTGCGATTTGGGCACCGGCGTGGATTTGGGCAAGCGGGCTGATTCTTTCAGGTTCAAACTCGAAATCAAAGGCCATCACCCGGTCCCCACATCAACGAGCATAAAGCGAATCTCGGCCTCGGCCACACGCTTACCATCCACGGTGGCAGTGGTATTGACCTGGCCGGTGCGGGTTTTTACCTTGACAGCCTCGGCTTCGATGATGAGCTGGTCTCCCGGCACTACGGGTTTTCTGAGTTTGACTTTATCGATGGAGAGGATGAGGGCGAGTTTGTTGGTATTCTCCAGTTTACGCAGCAGGAGGACGCCGGCAAGTTGGGCCATAGCCTCAATCTGCAAGACCCCGGGCATAATGGGGCGGCCGGGGAAATGGCCCTGGAAGAAGGGCTCGTTGAAGGTGACATTCTTTATGCCCACGGCACGGCGCTGGGCTTCTATTTCCACCACCTTATCGATCAAGAGGAAGGGGTAGCGATGGGGGAGTATGCGCTGTATATCGCTAATCTCCAGATGGAATTCCTTGGCGAAGGCCTCGGCCTGGGCCATAGTCTCCACGATTTTTTTGACGAATTTGGCGTTGGCCCCGTGTCCGGATTTTACCGCTACTATGTGGCCGGAAAGTTCCGCACCCACCAGGAAGAGGTCCCCGATGAGGTCCAGCACCTTGTGCCGCACAAATTCATCTGGAAAGCGCAGTTCGTTCTCCAGGATGCCTTCTTCGGTGACCACCAGGGTATTTTTGTAATTAGCGCCTTTGCCCAGACCCTGGCGGCGAAATTGCTCAATTTGATATTCCGGCAGAAAGGTGCGGGCCGGGGCAATTTCCTCGGCGAAACTTTTCTCCTCCATCTTGTAGACCAGCGACTGGGTCTTGATGGCCGGATTGGCGTAATCCAGAGTATAAGAAATAGTGAGGCCATCTTTTTCCGGCAGGGCCATAAGGCCGGCATTGCCTTCGGCCACGGAGATGGGCGAGGTGATCTGGAAGGATTTTTTGGGCGCCTCCTGCTCTTTGATGCCGGCCTTTTTGAGGCAGGCCAGTATAGGGGCGGCGGAGCCGTCAACCGCCGGGACTTCCGGGCCATCTATCTCCACCTCCAGATTATCAATGCCCAGCCCGGCAAAGGAGGCCAGAAGATGCTCCACCATCTGCACCTCCACATTATTCTGGCTGATGGTGGTGCGGTGGAGGCGGGAGGCGATGTTAGGGGCAGCGGCGCGTACGCGGGGACTTCCGGGCAGGTCGGTGCGCGCAAAGACCACGCCGCTATCGGGCTCGGCGGGCTTGAAAGTCACGGTGGCCTTTTTGGCGGAGAAAACCCCTATACCGGTGAAACTGGTTTCTTTATTTATGGTTCTCTGATTCCTCAATTTGTTTTACCTTCTCAGACAGTTTCTTGAAGGCCTTGAAAAGTTCGGGGAGTTTGCGCAGGCAAGCCTGCATTTTGAGCTCCTTTTCGTGAGACTGGGCGGGGAAGCCGGAGACGCACATATTGGAAGGAACATCCTTGGTCACGCCGGCCTTACCGGCGACGACTACATTATCGCCGATGTGGATATGGCCGTCTACGCCGGACTGGCCGGCGAGGGTAACATTATTTCCGATGGTAGTGCTTCCGGCGATGGCGGTCTGGGCGATGATGCGGGAATGCTCGCCGATGATGACATTATGGGCAATCTGAACCAGGTTATCAATCTTGGTGCCTTTTTTGATGACGGTCTTGTCGAAGCGGGCGCGGTCTATGGTGGCATTGGCACCGATTTCCACATCATCCTCAATAACCACCGTGCCTACCTGGGGGATTTTATGGTGCACCCCCTCCACCGTGGAATAGCCGAAACCATCCGCGCCCACCACGGTGCCGCTGTGGATGATGCAGTTATCTCCTATGGTTATCCTCTCCCGAATAACCACCCGGGGATAGATGAGGCAATTCTTTCCTATGCTGGTATGATGGCCGATATACACGCCGGGATAGATGACCGTGCCATCCCCGATAGCGGCGCCATCCTGCACCACGGAGAAGGCTTGGATGGAAACATCTTCGCCCAACTTCACATTTTCACCTATGATGGCGGTGGGATGGAGGCCTTTCTCGCAGGCCACAGGCTCAGGGGCAAAGGCGTCCACGATGCGGGCGAAGGCCAGGTCGGGATTTTTCACCCGCACCATAGGGATGGGGAAGGAGTTAAGTTCCTCTGAGCCCACCACGGCGGAGGCGCGGGTGGTTTCGATCAAAACAGCATATTTGGCGTTGGAAACGAAGGTGATGTCGCCGGGTTTGGCCTCGCGGATGCCGGAGATGCCGCTGATGCTAATGTTCCTGTCCCCCTCCACCACGCCATCCACGAGTTCAGCAATCTGGCCCAAGGTCATCTCCACGGCTTCACTCCTTTTCGCTTTCCATGCGAGCATTTAAGAGGTGAATAATCTCTTGCGAGATATCCACCTGGGAAGAATTATATAAAACAAGAGTCCGGTGAATATTGTATTGTAGTTCAGCAAAGATTGGACTGTCAAGTCTTTTTTCGTCGCATTTCAGGATTAGGTCGTAGCCGTTTTCTTGGCCGTAGCCAGCGATTACCGAGAAAATATCCTGCCAGATTTCGCGAAAATAGCCCAGCTGTTTTTTTTCGGCCTCTTTGAAGATGAGTTGTCTTGAGGTTTCCAATCTCAGGCGCTTTTCAAGAAGTTCCTGCTCGGCCTGGGAACGCTGGTCGCTTGCGGGGGCGAGATTTTCAATACGGGCCTGAAGGATTTCCAGTTCTTTGGCTTGCGCTTCCAAAACCTCTTGCTTCTCAGATTGCCACTGGGCCAGGTCTTCATCCAGCAAGGTCTTTTTTTGATAAGAGTTGAAGACCTTTTCTATATTTACCACGGCTATCTTAAGAGAAGCGGCAGTCTCAGGCGCGGCCCTGACCGGGGAAAAGGTGTGCGCCAGAGCAAGAAGAAGGCCCAAAACCAATACTGCGAGCATTATCTTACTTATCTTCATCACATCCTCCATTCGGCTTTTCAGCCATTCAGTTATTCAACGGGTCGGTTTTTTGGTCCGGCTGGTTTGCATTAGGGCTTTTGCGGAAACAGTTAGAAGAAGGCCCCGATACTGAAGCTGAAGATTTGCTCGTTGTCTCCGGGTTCGCTCATTATGGGCACGGCGAAATCCAGGGCAATGGGGATGGGGCTCACCCGGGAAATATAGAGTCTCAGCCCAAAGCCCGCTGCGGCACGGATTTCTCCCGGGTCGAAATCCCCTATATCGGACCAGACACCACCGGCATCCAGGAAGAGATGGCCCCGGATGGTTTCCTGGCGCACAGGGAAACTGTATTCGGCATTGCCCAAAAGCAGCAAGTCGCCGCCCACGGGATAGCCGCGCACCTGGGGCCCGGCGCCGCGATATTCAAAGCCGCGGATGCTGCGGGCACCGCCGGCGAAAAAT
This sequence comes from Planctomycetes bacterium DG_23, assembly GCA_001302825.1. Lineage (GTDB taxonomy): Bacteria > Planctomycetota > DG-23 > DG-23 > DG-23 > DG-23. The sequence goes on from LIZR01000085.1 coordinate 6,692, forward strand.
CTCTCAAATACCGGCACATCACCGGCGGCAACTCCCAGACGCCCGCCCAGCGAGACTATATGTCTCCGGGTTTCTTCCTCAGACTCTTTCAGCGTCTTATAATAGCGACCGTCCACGATTAACTTGCCGAAAGTGAAATCGCCGCCGGCCACCTCCAGAGCGCCGCGCACGCGGTGACCTTTGGAAGGCAGCCAGGGGTTGTCTCTTTTATCACGGTCCGCGGAGAAGGTTACGCTGATGATGCTGCTGGTGCCCATAGCCTTGACCACAGATGCCGGGGCGTCAAAGGCGAGGTTGGTTATGTCCACTTCCTCCACCCGCAAAGAGACGGCCAGGGTGAGGTCTTCACGGGTGCGGCTGTCCAGGGCGATGACCGCTCCCAGGCGCTCTTCATCGTAAGATTCCAGGGCCTGCGCATAGAGATAGAGATTGGTGGAAAGGCCGATGGGTTTGTCAGCGAGCCAGGGCTCACGGAAATAGATGCTGTAGGAGGAATATTCGGTGCCGGGAGCGACTTCTATGCGCAAGGTCTGCCCGCCGCCTACGAAAGAACGGCCGGGAAGAAGTTCCCTGAGGCTCTCGGGATAATCGCGGATGTCAAAGTTTCTTTGCACATAGGTGAGATGGCCGCTTACGCCCAGGTCGGAACTCACGCCGCCGCCCAGCATAAAGAAGCCGGTCTCGGTCTCTTCCACCTCCACGATGACATTACGGGTATTGGGGAGCGAGCCCGGCTCATAGGAAAAATCGACCTCACTGAAATAGAAGGTATTGATGAGGCGCTGGCGGCTCTGGAGCAATTCGTCCACATTGAACCGCTCGCCCGGATAAAAGGTGAGTTCTCTTCTTATCACCTGCTGTTTGGTTTGCCGGTTGCCGCGAATCTCGATGCGCTCCACATAGATGGGTTGGTTTTCAATAATGTTATAGGTTATAATTACCTTGTTGTCCGGGGCATAGGAGGTCTCGATGTTCACCTCGGCCAGCATATACCCCTGGCGGCCATAGAGGCCGCGCACGGCTTCCAAATCCCTCCTCAGTCTTATGGCGGAGAAGGGCTCGTCGGGAGAAAGACGCATCTGGCCGCGTATGTCGGCGCCGGGTATGGCGCGGTTACCCATTAGATTTATTTCCGCAATGGTATAGCGCATGCCTTCGGCTATGATAAGGGTCAGGTATATCCTTTTCTTATTGCGGCTGAACTCCAACTCGGAGGAAACTTCAGCATCGAGCCAGCCGCGGTCGCGGTAGTAGTTTCGCACCCTCAGGATGTCCGCGGCCACAGTCTCTTCATCATAGATGCCCGGAGAGACGATGAGCCGCCAGGGTTTACTCAGAAGAAGGGGTTTGAGCTCTCGGTCGGTGAAGGCCGCATTTCCGGAAAATCTTATACGGACGAGGCGGGGGCGGGGGCCTTCGGTGATTTTCAAGGTGAGTTCGGTGCCTTCAGGGGTCTCCTTTGTCTCCTCTTCCACCTGGGCGAAAAGGAAGCCTTTTTCTTTGTACACTTCAGTGATTTTCTGGACGGCCTCTTCTATATTTGCATAATCGAAAAAGGCTCCCTGTTTAAGAGGGATTATGTTTAAGAGTTCGCCGTCCTTTATTCTTCTGTTTCCTTTGAAAGATATGCGAAGGAGGAGGGGCTTTTCCTCTACGCGAAAGATGATACGCAGGCCATCCTCATAATCCTCGACTACGGCGGCGACATCGGTGAAGTATCCCAGGGCATAAATGCGGCGGATATCGGAAGTGACTTGCTCCGGGCCATAAGGCTGGTTGAGGGCGCTTCTGATTTGGGTGCGCAGCTCAGTTTCCGAGACGCGCCTCAAGCCCTCCACATCTATCTTTCGGACTAACTTTTCTTCCTGGCCGTAGGCGCTTAGGGAAAGGGCCAGGGTGATGCCGAAGATAATGGCAAAAGCCGCAGTCCTTCCCACTTTAAGAGACTCGTTCCTCAAGGCCACCTCAAAGAGAATTATTCTTCAATTGCGCCAGCCATAGCGGAAAGATTCTGAAATCGGGTAAACCATTCCTTTGTTTGGCCACATTAACTTCGGCTATACCCCTATCCATACTGTCCGGGTCATAATATTCATCGCGATAAAGCAAAAGGACCACATCGGCATCCTGTTCCAGGGCGCCCGATTCCCGGAGGTCGCTCAAGCGGGGCTTATGACCTTCGCGGGCCTCTGGAGCGCGGGAAAGTTGAGATACGGCGATAACCGGCACGCCCAGTTCCCGGGCCAGAGATTTCAGCCCCCGGGAGATGGCGGCGATTTCCTGCTGGCGATTTTCCGCCCGGGGGGGCTGCATAAGTTGCAGATAATCTACAATGACCAGGGAGATTTTCTCCTGGGCCTTGAGGCGGCGGGCCTTGGCCCGCAGTTCCAGAAGTCCCAGAGAAGAGGAATCGTCTATGAAGATGGGCGCCTCGGCGAGCCTTCCCGCGGCCATCAGGAGTTTCTTCATCTCCTCCACACTAACCGCGCCTTTCCTTATCTTGTTGGAGGAAATACGCGCCCGGGAGCAAATCATATTCTGAATCAATTGCTCTTTGGACATCTCCAGGCTGAAAAAAACAAGAGGCTTCTCCAGGGTTACTCCCACATATTCGGCAACATTCAGCGCGAAGGAGGTCTTGCCCATTGAGGGCCGCCCGGCCAGGATGATCAGTTCCGAACTCTGCAAGCCCCCGGTTAAGTCATTCAAATCGTAAAAGCCGGTATCGAGGCCCGTGAGACGGCCCTTGCGGTCGTGAATTTGGTCAATCCTCTTCCAGACTTCCTGCATAATATCCTTGATTTTGACCGTCTCCACCTTGACCCGGCTTTCGGCAATCTCAAATATGAGGCGCTCGGCATTATCCAGGAGGGCATCGGCGGACTCGTCGGTCTCATCATAGGCCGAACGCATCACCTCGGTGGCGGCCTCAATGAGTCTGCGCAGAAGGGCCTTTTCCTTGACAATCCCGGCGTAGTAGACGGCGTTGGCTGCGGTGGGAGTGGCCTCCACCAGTTCGGTGAGTTTAGTCACGCCGCCCA
>LIZR01000086.1 GCA_001302825.1 Planctomycetes bacterium DG_23
TTGGGCCGGGTGTCGGTGGTGAGAATGGCGCGGGAGATAAGAGAAGCGGCCTCCGGGCTTCGCTCAATTATACCGGCCGCCTTTTTTATGCCCGGGACGATTTTTCCCATAGGCAAAAGCCGCCCGATATGGCCGGTGGAGCAAACGAGAACTTCTTGCTCAGGCATCCTTAAGGCCCCGGCAGTCACGCGGGTCATAGTTCTGGCATCCTTATCACCGCGTCTGCCGGTAGCGGCGTTGGCATTACCGGAATTTACCACGATGGCTTGCGCACGGCCGCGGCGTACCCTTTTTTGAGAGAGTTTCACCGGCGCGGCTTTGACGCGATTGGTGGTGAAGGTCGCAGCAGCAGTGGCCGGCACTTCGCTATAGATTATGCCTAAATCCAGCACTCCTTTGCGGGGCTTTATCCCGCAGTGAACCCCGGCGGCCAGAAACCCTTTGGGCAAGAGAACGCCATCAAGTCTCTTCGATGTTAATCGTTTATCGTTCATCATTCAACGGTCGACGGTCAACGCTTACAAGAGGCCTTCGGTTCGCTCGAAACCCGCCATCAGGTTCATATTTTCCACGGCCTGGCCGGAAGCTCCTTTTATGAGGTTATCTATGGCCGAAACAATCACCGCCTTTCGGCCGAAAGAGCGCAGGGCCAGATGGCAGAAATTCGTGCCCCAGACATCCTTGGTGGCGGGAAGGTCATCCTTTCTCAAAAGGACAAAAGGGGCCTCTTTATAAAAATCAGCAAATAACTCCTCCACCTCCCCTTGAGAAATCTCCTTTGCCAGATGCACGTAGATGGTGGAGAGGATACCGCGGTCCATAGGCACGATATGGGGGACAAAGGTGACCGAAATCTCTTTTTCGGCCAGTTGGGAAAGAATCTGGTCCATCTCCGGCGTATGGCGGTGCACGCCCACATTGTAGGCGGCGACGCTTTCGTTACATTCCGGGAAATGAAGCGTGGGGCTGGGGGTCCTGCCTGCGCCGGATATGCCCGATTTGGCATCTATTATTATATTCTCTAACTCAATGAGGCCGCGCGATACCAGCGGCGCCAGGCCCAGTATCGCCCCGGTAGGATAGCAGCCCGGGTTTGCCACGAGACGCGCCTTCGTAATATCGTCCGCGAACAGTTCCGGAAGGCCGTAAACGGACTCGGCCAGGTGCTGGATATCGGTGTGCTCGGCCTCATACCATTTCTCGTAAATTTGAGCATCGCGCAGCCGATAATCCGCGGATATATCCACTACCTTGAGCCCGGCATCCAGACACTGCGGGACGAAATCCATACTGGCGGTATGGGGAAGACAGGAGAAGACGAAATCCGTCCGACCGGCCACGAGTTCCATATCAAGTTTTTCGCAAGCGGCCTCAATGCGGCCGGTAAGTTCCGGATGAATCTGAGAAATTTGGGGCCGGTCCTCGCGCCGGGTGCCCAGATAGACAATCTGGGCCTCAGGATGGTTGAGGAGGATTTTTATGAGTTCGCGGCCGGTATAGCCGGTAGCACCGAGAATGGCAACTTTTAGCATAACAGCCTTTCAGCCATTCAGCCAGTCAGCCTTTCAGCCCGGCTGCCTTGAGGGTGACTTTTTCGATGTTCGGCCCTTTGGCCTAAGGCTGCAATGCTTTCGGGCTGACAAGCTTATTTAGCGTTTGGCCCACTGGAAGCCGCGGCGCGCACCACGGCGGCCGTATTTCTTGCGTTCTGTCATCCGGGGGTCGCGGGTGAGAAACCCGGCTTCACGCAAAGGCTCGGTGAGCGAACTATCGTAACTCACCAGGGCCCGGGCTATGCCTAAGACCACGGCGCCGGCCTGACCGGTATAGCCACCGCCATTTACATTTACCAGGCAATCAAAATGTCCCTGGGTCTTACTTACCCTGAAGACATCGCGCACTAACTGGCGGTCTTTCTCCTCTGTGAAATAGTCATCCAGTTCGCGACCATTTATGAGTATGGTGCCGTTTCCCAGCCTCAGGCGCACCCGGGCTACCGAGGTTTTTCTCCTGCCCGTGCCCCAATGATAAGTTACCTCTTGAGTCATCTTCACTCCAAGTTTAACGGTTCAGGCGTCTGGGCTTGATGGGGATGCTCGCCTCCCGCATAGATTTTGAGTTTAGTGAGCATTTTGCGGCCCAGTTTATTCTTAGGAAGCATCCTGCGCACGGCCAAACGCACAACCTGCGTGGGCTTGCGCTTGAGAAGTTCCTCCGCCGGGACTTCTTTTAGCCCACCGGGATAGCCAGAGTAATGTTTATATTTTTTCTGAGCGGGCTTTTTGCCGGTCAGGACTATTTTTTCTGCATTTATTACCACCACGAAATCACCCGTATCCAGATGAGGCGTATAGGTGGGCTTATGCTTGCCCTGAAGGATATGGGCAATCCTGGAGGCCAACCGACCCAGAACCTGGCCCTGGGCATCCACCAGCCACCATTTCTCGTCCACTTCTTCCTTTTTGGCCATATAGGTTTTCATCGCCTCAACCACCAGATAATTTAGGACGCCTCTTATAATAGAAGCATAAGACAATGTCAAGGATTTTTTGGCTTCGGCGCTTTGGGCTTGGCCCAGGGAACTTCAACCCGATAGGATTCTTCCAGGGCCTCTCTGAAATCGTAAACGGCCTTAAAGTCATCCGGGCTATCGGTCTCAGTCTTGCCCATAAGGCCGGCATCCACCAGATTGAAGACTATCTGGCCGAAATCCTCGGTGGCTCTTACACCCCAGGAATTGAATACGGTCCGGGCAAGATAGCCGAACCTTTCCCAGCCCAGGTCGCGGATACCAAAACAGAGTTCCTGGCCGGTAACATGGCGGTGTTGGCCAATTTTTCTCAGCGTATAGCCCAACGCTTCCAGGACGAAAGTGTAAGCCTCATAAGCATAGCGGGAGTCCCTATTCATAATATCGGCTATGCCACGGGTAAATTCCACCTTATCAGACATCTCACTATTCCTGGGGGAGTTCCACTCTGGGGAAAAGGGGCTCTCCTAAATTAACCCTGGTTCCGGGGCGAATGAGGCCCCATCTGGATGCTTCTTCCAGAGGAGGCTTGAGGGGGGCGAGTCCCAGTTGAGACCTCATTTCCTCTGTTTTTGTGGGAAGAAAAGGAGATAGATATACCGTCACCAACCGCAAGGCCTCGGCCAGATAATAAAGGACTGTGGCTAAACGCTCCCTTTGGACCTCATCCTTGGCCAATTCCCAGGGCTTATTCTCCTCCACGCATCTATTGGCCCGGCGGATAAGTTCCCACAGGGCCTCCAGGCAGAGAGAGAACTGGAGGTTCTCCATAAAGTGGTTGAATTTTTCCGGCAAGGCCCGGGCAAGAGAAGCCAATTCACCAAGGGAGGCCGCCTCTTCTGAGGGGGCCAGTATCACGCCATCCTGATATCGCTGGGTCATATTCAGGGTGCGGTGGAGGAGATTGCCCAGGTCGTTGGCCAGGTCGCTATTCAGGCGGCGGACGACGGCCTGAAGAGAGAAACTGCCATCCTGACCAAAGGGTACTTCCCGCAGTAAGAAGTATCTCAAGGCATCTGCCCCCAATTTTTCCGCCACGAAATTGGGGTCAACCACATTCCCCAGAGATTTGGACATCTTATCCCCGGCGAAATTCCACCAGCCATGGGCGAAGATACGAGTGGGCAAGGAAAGCCCCAAGGACATTAACATTGCCGGCCAGATTACGCCATGGAACCAGACGATGTCTTTGGCCATTAAATGCACATCTGCCGGCCAGTATTTCTTAAAACGCTCCTCTTCATCCAACCCCAGGGCACTTATATAATTGCATAAGGCATCTATCCAGACATAGAGGGTATGCTCTTCATTCTCCGGGAAGGGTATGGCCCAACTCACTGTGCGCCGGCTGATGGGAACATCATTGAGCCCTCCCTTTATGCGGCTTAAGACCTCGTTGCGTCTGGTTTCCGGTTGGACAAATTCGGGATTTTCCTCGATATATTTGAGCAGTCGCTCCTGGTACCGGGACAGCCTGAAGAAGTAGGTCTCCTCTTTAAGTTTTTGCACCTCCCTGCCGCAGGAGGCACACTTGCCATCTACAACCTGTCTTTCGGTAAGGAAGGTCTCCTCCGGGATACAGTACCAGCCCTCATATTCTCCTAAATAAATATCACCCTGGTCAAGCAGCCGCTTGATGAGGGAGGAGGTGCGGGAGATGTGGCGCGGCTCGGTGGTCCGGATGAAATCATCATAGGAGATGTTAAGCGTCTTCCAGGTTTTTTGGAAACGCTCCACCATCCGGTCGGCGAGTTGTATGGGGGTCTCATTATTCTCTTCGGCGGCTGCCTGAATCTTCTGGCCGTGTTCATCGGTGCCGGTCAGGAAGAAGACATCATAGCCCTGGAGCCGTTTGTAGCGGGCCAGAGTATCCGCGGCGATGATAGTATAAGCAGTGCCGATATGAGGCTCCGCATTCACATAATAAATGGGCGTGGTAATGTAGAACTTCTTACTCACCTTTTGTTTCATCCTTGAAAGAAGCCGCAGCGCCCTTCCTGATAATCTCGCTTATGTGCACGGTAACGAACTGCTCCCGGGCCAACTCCACGGTAACCAGTTGGCGGATGATATCCAAGTCGGTAACTATGCCATCGCCTTTGCCGGTCAATACCCAGGTGCCTTTGGCCGGCAGTTCCTTTTTCATCTCCTCATAGATTTTGTCCTCAAAGCGCAAACAACACATAAGCCGACCGCAGCGTCCAGAAATCTTGGCCGGATCCAAGGTGGCCTTCTGGCTTTTGGCCATCTTCATAGTAACCGGCTCCAAATTTTTTATGAAAGTGCGGCAGCAAAGGGTGCGCCCGCAATGCTCAAAATATCCCAGAAGGCGGGCCTCGTCGCGCACACCGATTTGCCGCATCTCTATGCGGGTTTTGTAATTCTGGGCCAAATCCCGCACCAACTGACGAAAGTCCACGCGTTTTTCCGCCCGGAAATAAAAGACTATTCTTTCGCCGCCAAAAAGATGCTCCACATCTATCAGTTTCATAGGCAGTTCCAGTTCGCTAACCTTCTTCTCGCAGAACTTGAACTCCTTGGGCTTTTCCACGGTTTCTATCTCGTGTTCTCGCTGCAGGTCTTCGCGGTTGGCCCGGCGCATTACCTGACCCAGACCATCTTCGGATACCTCGCCTCTGATTTGGGCCGGCTGGGCAACCATTTCGCCTATCTCCGTCCCCCGTTCGGTCCGCACAATACATCTTTGCCCCTGCTTGAGGTCGTCAATTTCACACTTAAACTGGCCGATATTCCTCATCGCACCATAACGAATTACCACTATATAAGGCACTTCATCCTCCTAATAGCCGCCCCCTAAATACTTCTATCAAGGCACCGCCAAATTGACGATCTCCTTGGTCAAAACCGCAAGGACCAGGTGTTGATTGGAATGATACAGGAGATTTCGCTTGGTTTCAAGTAAGATGGTAATAATCTTCTCCACGGCGCCGGATTTGAGCCTTTGACTCAGGCGCCGCACCAGGTCACCCTGATCCTCATTTACCAATAAACCTTGAGCCTCTTCTCTCAAAAGATAGATATCTCGATAGAAATAAAGCAAGTATGTTATTAAATTCAGGAGGCGTTTTCGCCGCTCCATCGAGTTCTGGGCATCCTTCCCAGCGCGGCGATAGAGTTCCTCAGCCACTTTCAAGTCGTTTTCTTTGCTTAAATGTGCAAAGGCCTCCACCAGGTTTCTTTTCTCCTGGAACCCGTCTCTTTGAGCAATTTCCAGCGCCCGGCCCGGACTGCCTTGAGATATTGCCGCCAGATAGCGCGCCTCTTCTTCCCCCAGGCCCCTTTGGCAAAGCATCTTCTCCACCACATCGCGCGGCAAGGGATAAAAGCGCACCACCTGCCCCCGGGAACGCACCGTGGCCGGTAAGGCCTCCAGTGCCGCCGCCAGCAATATGAGCAGCGCCCCCGGCGGCGGCTCCTCCAGGGTCTTCAAAAGCGAATTGGCCGCGGCTATGCTTAGCCTATCCGCCTGGCGCACAATAGCGACCTTAAAGGGGCCTTCGGCGGGTTTCAGGTAAAGCGCATCCTGCAAGGGCCGGGCGTCTTTTACGCTCACCAGTTCGGCACTTTCCCGCACATCCAGCCAGTTCACATCCGGGTGATTGTCGGAATCAATTCGCAGGCAAGCAGGGCAGGAAGAGCAATTATCCAGCGTGCCCACAGAGGGCTTGCCCGGCCGCAGAGCCCCGCTTTCACAAAAAAGGGATTTGGCCAACTCCCGGGCAAAAAGACCTTTGCCCACGCCGTCGGGCCCGGCGAAGATGTAAAAAAAGCCCAATCTATCCTTGCTTACTGCCTTCTGGAAAAATTCTTTGGCCTCTTTCTGTCCTTTTATATCCTTAAAAGACACTTATGCATCCTTCATAAAAGAAGCATCGGCAAAGACGGTCTCCGCGCAAAAGGAACTTCGCACCCAGGGCCCGGAGGCCACCGCCAAAAAGCCCATCCCTTCGGCCCTCTCTTTATACTCGGCAAACTCATCCGGATGGACGAAGCGGCGGATGGGAAGATGTTCTTTCGACGGGGAGAGATATTGGCCCAGAGTCAGGATGTCCGTCCCCACTTCCCGCAAATGAGCCAGCGCCTCCAGCACCTCATTCCTCTCTTCCCCCAAACCGAGCATAAGGCCGCTTTTGGTGAGGGCCCCCGGCACCTCTTCCTTGACCGTTTGCAAAACCCTCAGTGAACGCTGGTAATCTGCCTGGGGCCGCACTTCAGGATAAAGCCGTCTGACCGTTTCTAAATTATGATTATACACATCCGGCCGCCGGGACGCCACGCGGAGTATATCTTCCCTTCGGCCGCCAAAATCCGGCGTCAAAACCTCTATCCTCGCCCCGGTGCGCCTTCTTACCGCAGAGATGGTGCGGGCAAAGTGGCCGCTTCCTCCGTCCGGCAAATCGTCTCTGGTGACCGAAGTAATGACCACATATTTTAGGCGCATCCGGGCAGCGGCTTCGGCCACGCGGCGAGGTTCATCCTTATCCACAGGTGTGGGCTTTCCGGAAGAAACGGCGCAGAAACTGCAACTGCGCGTGCACACATCTCCCAGGATGAGAAAAGCGGCGGTCTTGCGGGCGAAGCATTCAGAGAGATTGGGACATCTGGCCTCCTGGCAGACGGTATGAAGCCTGAGACCTTTAAGGAGCGCGCGCACGGCATCTGTGCTTGTTCCAGGATGCAGTCTCTTTTTGAGCCAGGGAGGAAAGCGCGGCCTTTCTCGTGTGCTCGCCAATGAGGGCTTCTGGTCGAGCGCAAGCGGCGCGCGACCAGCGGTGGAGGATGAAAGGCTTGTTTCTTCCAAAGTGCGAGTGTCACTTTCCTCCTCAACCTTGAGCCCAAAGACATCGCCGAAGGCCCCGACCAAAGGCGGTATGACCTCCTCCAATTCTACCTTGCGCCCCAGGATATTTTCCAAAGAGGTCACCCCGCGGCCCGAGATGCCGCACGGATGAATGAGTGCAAAATGCGCCAGATTCGGCGCCACATTCAGGGCAAAACCGTGGTAGGTCACCCAGCGGGATATGGCCACGCCAATAGCAGCAATCTTTTTGCCATTTACCCAGACCCCGGTGAGGCCGTTCTCCCGTTCTCCTTTTATGCCGAAATCTGCCAGGGCCCTTATGATGACCTCCTCCAGGCGGCGCAGAAATTTGTGCACATCTTTCTCTATCCTGCCTAAATCCAGGATGGGATAGCCCACCAGTTGGCCCGGACCGTGATAAGTTATATTTCCACCGCGACGCGTCTGGTAAACCTTTATGCCCTCCTCTTTCAATCGCCGAGAAGAAGCGAGGAGATTTTCCTCGCCTCCACTTCGGCCGATGGTGAAAACAGGGGGGTGTTGGAGAAGGATGAGATAGCCGGGTGCGCTTTTATCCTTTTTAAGACGGCCAACTAACTCTTCCTGCAAAGCCAACGCCTCTTCGTAATCAAGAGTCCCCGGCTTGAGCAATATGCATCTTTCATCTTTCATAGAAATTCTCTTCAGAAAAACTCCTCTACTCGCGATTTGATTTGTGCGAGATGCTCACCCTTTTCGCTGCGGGAGATGGATGGCCCTTCCCAGAAAGTCCTCAGCGGCTTCTTTCACCGCCTCAGAGATGGTGGGGTGGGCGAAGATGGTCTCTGCCAACTGCTCCATACTTGCTTTCAGTTCTACGGCCAGCCCCCCCACGGCTATGAGGTCGGTGGCCCTGGGACCGATGATGTGCACGCCCAGAATCTGGCCACTTTTTCCATCTCCCACAATCTTGACGAAACCGGCGGTCTCTGCCAAAACCTGAGCCTTGCCCAGGGCGGTGAAGGGGAATTTGCCTACCTGCACCTCCAGGCCTTTCTCCTGCGCCTGGGCCTCGGTCAAGCCCACTGTTCCAATCTCGGGCTCTGTATAAACGCAGGC
>LIZR01000087.1 GCA_001302825.1 Planctomycetes bacterium DG_23
GCTGGCCCACGGGGCCGGCCAGGAATTTCAAAAGTTCCCAGGCCTCTTGAGGGTGTTTGCTCTTGGCCCAGATGGCATACCCATCGCCGTAGTAACGGGTACTGCGCTTTCCGGTGAAAGGGCAAATGGGCATATAGGCAATGCCCCAGCGGAATTTGGTAAAACTTCTGAGACTGAAGGCGAAATATGCCCCGGTTTCATACATACCCACCTTCCCCTCGGCAAAGGCCTGGTCGGGAATGCTCACCACGCCGCCGCCGGCTTCGGCAAAACTTTCTATCTGGATTTTGTGTTTGGTCCAGCGTTCGGCCCACCAGCGGAAAGCCCTTCTCGCTTCCGGGGTGTTTATGGTGCATTTGGTTTTGTCTTCATTTAAGACCTCTGCTCCGGCGGCCCAGATGGGAATGAAGGCATAGGATGAGGCATTAATGGCCTGAATGCCGAACATATCCACCTTTCCATCGCCGTCTATATCGCGGGTGAGCCGTTGGCAGGCGTCTATGAAGGCATCCCAGTCCCAGGTATCATCGTTATATTCCACGCCATATTTTTCAAAGAGGTCTTTGTTATAGAAGATGATGGATGCCCCCCAGGCCTGAGGAAGGCCGTACTGTCGGCCCTGGAAACTGAATTCCTTGATGCCCAGTTCAAAAAAATCTGATAAGTCGTAATTCTCGGCCTCAATAAAGGGGGTGATGTCCAGGAACTGGCCGGCCTGGGCCATACCGGGGAAGTATTCATCCTGCCACCAGAGGACATCCGGGGCCTCGCCGGCGAGCATCTCGGTCTGGACGCGTTCCTCGTATCTCTGGCCCGTGGTGGGATAGAATTTCACCTTTATGTGGGGGTTTTTGCGCATAAATATGCGCATCACCTGCTGATAGACGGCGCGGTGTTCGGGCGGAGCCGGCGCGGTAAAGGAAATGACCGTCTTTCCTTCCTCCTCCGCGTCTCCTCTTTTCCCGCAACCAGAGAAAATAATTGCCAAGATCAGAAAAGTAACAAAATAGATTTTGCCAATTTTCATAACTTCTCCTTCACTAACACGGAAGAAAAATATATCAATCACGGAAATACGGAATGCCACCCTGGCCGTAAAGCCCGGCTCGGGCGGGCTGAAACACAGAAGAAAAAAACTTCGTAGGCGGGCTCGTCCCCGAGCCCGCTGGGACTGGGTCAGGGACGACCCAGTCCTACGGCTTTGCCTTTTCCAGTCCTAAGGCTTTGTCTTTCTTCCGTGCTTCCATGTCTTTAGTGCTTTCGTGATTGATTTTTTCACTCTTTAAGTCCCGAAAGGACAATGCCGCGCTGGAAGAATTTCTGCGCGGCCATAAATATTATCACCTGAGGGATTAAAACGATTAAGGCCCCGGCCATAATCAGATTATACTGCGAGCCCATTTCTCCTCCCCTTCCGCCCATATAAGCCAGGCCAATCTGCAAGGTCCAATATTCCTGGGACTTGGTGACAATGAGCGGCCAGAGAAACATCTGCCAGGCCCCCATAAAGGAGATTACGGTAAGCGTGATGAGTGCCGGTTTAGAAAGGGGGAGTATGATGCGCCAGAAAATGCCGAAGAGCGAGCAGCCATCTATCCTGGCCGCATCCTCCAAGTCTTTGGGCAGGGTCTTGAAAAATTGCCGCAGGAGAAAGGTGCCGTAGGTAGTGCTTAAGCCGGGGATGATGAGGGCGTATAAGGTATCAAACCAGCCAAACCATTTCACCATAACGAAGCGGGGAATCATAGTCACCGCGCCCGGTATCATCATCGTGGCCAGATACCCATAAAATATTTTATCCCGGCCCGGAAAATCAAGGCGGGCAAAGGCGTAAGCGGCAAGTGCGGAAGTCATCACCTGCCCCAGGGTGACCGCAAAGGCGATAAGCAGGGTATTGACATAGTAGCGGCCGAAGGGGATACTGCGCCAGACCAGGCGGAAATTATTCAGGGCCTTGTTAAAAAGCACTTTGGGATAGGCGAGAGGCGTGAGGGAAAATTTTATTTCTTGAGGGCTAATATGGATGTCATCGGTGGGTGCAAAGGTAATGGGGCCGTCTTTTCCGTGCGCGGTAAACAGGGCGAGCTCGCCGTATTGGTCCTCGGGGCGAAAGGCCACATAAAGTTTTCTCCAGCCGCGGAAGTTGACCAAAAGAGGCTCCTGGGTGGAAAAGACCCTGTCCCCATCGGTAAATTCCAGAGAAAGTTCATAGCCGCAGTCGTTGCCGTAAACCCAGAGACTCATATTGAGGGCATTTTCTATGCGCATAGGCTGCTTAAAAGAGCGCTGCCATTGGCCTTGGGCATTTCGGGTGAAATCATAGTCTATGGTGAGCATTCTTTCGCCCACCTTGGGTTCCACCTTTTTCTGGCGCTCGGTGCCTGCAAAGAAGGTATGAGCGGCGGATGAACTGACCTCCATCCCTTGCGCCTCCCAGGGCGTTACGGGCTCCTCAAAATCTTCCAAAACCCATTCCTCAAGTTCATCGTTCATCACCAAAATGTAATCCAATAGCAGGGTGTCTTTAACTGCAGTTTGAGGGATGCTTATCTTCCACTTGCCGGGATAGTTCTGGATGGTCCATTCGTCTTTTAGTGCGGTGGTGAGCATCCAGCCTAAGGGAAGAAGCATAACCATCCCGCCCAGGATGAGGAAGGCCCGAGCGGCGGAATTACCCAGGATGCGCCGCATACTCATCCTGCCCAGGATTTCCGAAAATGAATTTTCCCTTTTAGCCACAGGCTACTCCCAATAATGCACGCGGCGGCCCAAATATTTCCAGTTGATGATGGTGGCGCCGGCCACGAAGATAAAAAGGAACCAGGCGATAGCCGAGGCATAGCCCAGTTTCTAATCGCGATAGGCGTTATTGTAGATGTAGTAACTGATGGTAGTGGTGGCGCCGGCCGGCCCGCCGCCGGTTAATACATAGACATTGGTGAAGCCGGCCTGGAAGCCGCCTATCACCCCGGTTATGAGCATAAAGAAGGTGGTGGGTGAAACCATAGGCCAGGTGATGTGGCGGAACTTGCCCCACCAGCCAGCCCCGTCTATGGCCGCGGCATCATAGTAGTCCTGGGGGACGCCCTGCAGCGCAGCCAAATAGAGTATCATCCCCATACCTCCGGCGGAATTCCACCAGGTCATAGTCATAAGCGCCGGTTTGGCCCAATGCGCGCTGCCCAGCCAGTTCGGCCCCGGGATACCTATCGCCGCCAGCATATTATTCAGCAGCCCACCTTTGGCCTGATATATCCAGGCCCATACCAGAAGCATCGCCACTCCAGCCGCCACCGAAGGCAAAAACCATATGGTCCTATAGGCCAGGACTTCCTTGAGCCCCCGGTTCATCACCAAGGCCACCCCTAAATGTATCCCTATCATCACCGGTATGCTCATCATCAAAAAACAGGTGTTGCCGAAATATTGCCAGAAATATCTATTACTAATAAGCCCGCTGAAGTTATTTAAGCCCACGAATCTGAAAGCGGTGAGAGAAATCTCTATACCCTTCCATTCAAAAAGGGAAAGGCCCAGAGAAAAGATGACCGGGAAGAGGATAAAAGTCACAAACATAGCCGCATTGGGAAGCAGAAATAGATAGCAGCCCAGGTATTTTAGAGCCTTGCTCGTCTTTATTTCGTCAGCCATAATCAGTCTCGCCGGGGGGCTGTCCTTCAGTTGCCGGACAGCCCAGCCCTTTGAAGGGCTCAAGTCTTAACCTTTATCAGGGAAGCAACTTTATCTCGTAGTCGGGCTCGTCCCTGAGCCCGACTCGGCTGGGTCAGGGACGACCCAGCCCTACTCGTCTTTTATGAGCGAAGCGGCCGTTTTATGGGTAATGGCCTGGAAAATCTCCTCTTCAAGAGAGAGGTTTTTGAGCAATTCTATATGGTCGGAAGTTAGGCCATCGGTGCCGTAAAGAAGTTTGCGCCAATGCTCGGCGATGAACTTGTCGGTAAACTCCGGGTCGCGCGTTAATGCATTAAGGCCGCTTCCCGCGGATATATCGGCATAGAGATTTTGGTACTCGCCCAGGAGCCGGGGGAGTTTGCCGCCCGGGGTAATGGGACCTTTGGGATAGTTCCTGGTACTTTCATCCGCATCGCCGGAAATCTCCCGCCAGAAACCGGGCCCGTGGCCCACCAATATGGTCTCGGGACACCTCTTTAAGACCCGCTCCAACCCATCCACATCCATATTATACCAGAACCTGAGCCCGGGAAGGTCCGCACCCATATGCACCAGCACCGGAAAGCCTAACTCGCCGCAAAGCCTGTACATTCGCACAGCATCCGGATTATCTATACATATGCGTAGTTTCTGTTCACCATAACCCTTGAAGCCCTTTTCGGCCCATTCCTTCAGGATTTCCTCCGCCCGCTCACGCCTGGGGTCAACCCCGGCAAAGGGGATCAGTCTATCCGGATATTCCTTATAGGCCTTATAGACGGAATTTATAGATAGGTGGTGATAGTTGGGGTCCAGGCCGCCGTCTATCGCCTCCCAGGAGAGAAGCCAGGCCTTATCCACGCCCAGGGAGTCCATATGGGCGATGAGGTCCTTGGTTTTGTGGCCCTGCCAGTTGGTATGCTGATGCACATCAATCACCGGATTTCCTCCCTCAGCCTCGCAGCCCGGCTGGTCACTTAAGCCTTATAACGATAGAAGCCTCTTTGCGCAGTTCCTGGTAGTATTTGTCCATCTCCTGGTAAAACTTCTGTTGCCAGAGGTGGAGTCTAATGCGCGCCTCCACTTCGTCAAAGGGGATGGTGCGGGCGTACTTTCGCCCTTCCACCTTGATAATGGAGAAGCCGATTTCGGTTTCAATAATATTGCTCACTCCGCCCAAGGGCAGATTGAAGGCCCATTCATCCACCTCGGCCAATAAATTCCCCCGTTCCAAAAATTCCCATTCCCCGCCCTTTTCCGCATAAGGCCCCCGGGAATATCTCCGGGCGAGATTTGCAAAATCCGCCTTTTCCTCCAGCCGCTTGAGCAAATCCTCGGCCACTTTTCTGGCGTCCTCTCTATCCTCATACTCGGAAAACTTGATAAGTATCTGGCGAATCTTGACCGCCTCCCTCTCCTGGAATTCGTCTATATGAGCATTGTAATACTCCAGGACTTCCTTGGGGGCGATGCGTATACGCGGGGTTAAGGTCTTGTGCAAAAACCGCATAACCAGCGCCTGGTTCTTGAGCCGTTCGGTTTCTTTATTCAGGGTAGTGCCGGCAGAGCGAAGTTCGCTTTGCAGGTTTTCCCTTGAGCCGGCACGGGCTATGGCTTCCTCAACGATTTTCTCCACCTCGACCTCGGTGACCGAGACTTCCTCCTCACTCAGCCGGCGCTTGGCTTCATGCAAGAAGAGCATATCCTTGATTTTATCTTCCAGGGCATTACGAATGAGCCTTGCGGCCTCCTTCTCATACTCCTCCTTTTCCATAGTATCGCTCAAGACCGCAAGTCGCCCGGCCAGAGGTGCGGCGACTTCCTGATAAGTTATGGGCACTCCGTTCACCTCGGCAATGATTTTGTCCACCACCTCGGCGGCAAGTCCAACACCCAAACTGGCAAAAAAAATAAAGGCGATGAATGAAAAGCGACGCATACCTTATCTCCCTCTACGCCCGGTATATTATACAGTCTACCGCTCTTTAAGCAAAATCTTTTTGAGCCGTTTAAGGAGCGTTTGCGGCGCTTGCTTGCCTTTTTCAATGGGCAAGAATAGGCTTGCTTCATCAATTATTCTTATCTTTTTGCCCAGCCCACCGAGCG
This sequence comes from Planctomycetes bacterium DG_23, assembly GCA_001302825.1. Classification (GTDB taxonomy): domain Bacteria; phylum Planctomycetota; class DG-23; order DG-23; family DG-23; genus DG-23. The sequence continues at coordinate 5,779 of LIZR01000087.1, forward strand.
CCTTGAGGGCCTTATGCTTATTGCGGATGCCCAGAAGAAGCCCGTCCTCTACCGTGATTATGGAGGTTATGCCAGAGCCCTCGGCCGCCACTGCCAGTTGGGAAAGTTGAATGAGGCTCTGCGCCTCCTCAGGTGGCGGGCCGAAGCGGTCGGTGAGTTCGCTTTCCACCTCCAGGGGCTCATTCACCTCTTTGGCCCGGGCCAGCCGTTTATATATCTCCAGCCTCTGGCCTTGGTGCGGCACATAATCCTCAGGCAAAAAGGCCTCCAGGCCAATATCTATATGAGCATTTTCTTGCTGGGGCGCTTCCTTTTTGAGTTGTCTCACCGCATCTTCCAGAAGCCGGGTATAAAGTTCATAACCCACCGCGGCAACATGCCCGCTTTGCTCCCGGCCCAGGAGATTGCCCGCTCCCCTTATCTCCAAATCCCGCATAGCAATCTTGAACCCGGCGCCCAGTTCGGCGAAATCCTGAATGGCCTTAAGGCGTTTGCGGGCTGTAGGCGTCGCCGGGCGCCTTTCCGGAAGTAAGAGATACGCATAGGCCCGATGCTTATATCTACCCACTCGCCCCCGCAGTTGATGCAAATCCGCCAGGCCAAACATATCCGCCTGATGGATAAAAATGGTATTGACATTGGGAATATCCAGCCCACTTTCTATGATGGTGGTGGAGACCAGGACATCGGTCTTGCCGCGCACGAAATCGAGCATACGCGATTCCAAATCCTCGGAATGCATCTGGCCGTGGGCGGTGGCCACGCGGGCCTCGGGCACAATATCCTCCAGGCGTTCCTTTATTTTCTCAATGCTATATACCCGATTATGCACAAAGTATATCTGGCCGTCGCGGTTTAGTTCCCTGAGGATGGCCTCGCGGATGCGCTGCGGCTGGAAATGGCTCACCCGGGTCTCAATAGATAGACGGTCGGGCGGCGGCGTCTCTAAAACCGATATGTCCCGGATGCCCAAAAGCGACATATGAAGCGTCCTGGGAATGGGGGTTGCGGTTAAGGTCAAAACATCCACCGTGCGCCGCAGTCTCTTCAGAGTTTCCTTATGTTCCACACCGAACCTTTGCTCCTCGTCAATTATCACCAGTCCCAAGTCCTTAAACCGCACATCTTTTTGCAGGAGCCGATGCGTGCCGATGACTATGTCTATTTCACCTCGGGCAAGTCTTTCCAGAACCTGGTTTTGCTCGCTTCTGGTCTTAAAGCGGGAGAGAACCTCAATCATAATAGGATAATCTGCCATCCGCTCGGAGAAGGTGCGGAAATGCTGCTCGGCCAGGATGGTGGTGGGCACGAGCACTGCGGTCTGCTTACCGGAAGTTGCAGCCTTGAATGCGGCGCGCACGGCAAGTTCCGTCTTGCCATAGCCCACATCTCCGCAAATGAGCCTGTCCATAGGTTTGGGCTGGTGCATATCTTTTTTTATTTCCGCCATTACCTTGAGTTGGTCTTCGGTCTCCTCGTAGGGAAACTCCGCCTCAAATTTCCTCTGCCAGTCATCATCTTCGCCGTAGACGATGCCGGGCTGGGTCTGACGCAGCGCAGCCAATTGGATGAGTTCCGCGGCCAAATCCCGCACTGCCTCCTTCACTTTGTCTTTACGCCTCTGCCACAACTTCCCGCCCACCTTGTCCAGACTGGGCCGCCTGGGCCCGCCCACATATTTCTGCACAAGTTCCATCTGGTTTACCGGCACCAGAACCTTGACCCTGTCCGCATATTGAATCTCCAGATATTCCTGGCGTCGGCCTTCCCGCTCTATCTGCTTTAGCCCCAGAAATTTGCCAATGCCGTGAGCGATATGCACCACAAAATCGCCCTTTCCCAAATCCAGGAAGGATTCTATGGGCCGGGTGTGTCTATAGGGACGCAGTTCCCGCCGCTCCCGGTATCTGGAGAAAATCTCATTATGCGCCACCAGAGCCACACCCACATCCAGAAGGCGATAGCCGTGATTTAACCTGCCTATCTCCAGCCGAATGCTTCGGGCGGAGCCCGTACGGGCCTGGGACGGACGCCGGCCATCCCCCGCAGGCCGAGCCTTCAGCAGTTCTTTAAGACGCATCTCCTCGGCTTCATTATTGCAAAATATAATTACTCGCTTTTGCTCACTTAGAAGGGTGTCCAGTTCCTCAAGCCAGGATTTCTGGCCCTGGCCAAAAGGCGGAAGTGGTGCGACATTGAATCTTACGGCCCTGCGGGTGAGTTCGCCGGGAATGACGGAAAAGTCAGCGTGAGGGAACTGACGAATTTGCTTGAGGGCCGCGGCAAAGGAAAAATAGCCTCCTGAATCCGGAAGGCGGGCGAAGAATTTGTTCGCCCGCTCCTCCAACTGGAGGGTCTCTTTGAGGAAAATCCACGCCTCTTTTGGCAGAAGGGTGAGGAGATTTACCGAACCCCTCTCTTCCATACTGAGGATGCGGCGGCGGGGCACCGCGGTGAGCCTCGCCTCCTCAACCGGGGCTTGCGAGCGCTGGCTCTCTATATCAAATTCCCGCATGGATTCAATTCTGTCCCCAAAAAATTCTATCCTTAGAGGCCTTTCGGAAGAATAAAGATACACATCCAATATCCCGCCCCGCCGGCTGAACTCCCCGGGATATTCCACCATATCCACG
>LIZR01000088.1 GCA_001302825.1 Planctomycetes bacterium DG_23
ATCGGGCTCCGGCCCGCCTATGAATTCCCTTTTAGTATACCAGGGAAGAAGCGCGGGAAGATGGCCGCCAAAATATTTCTGCCCGCCCCATTTCTCCCCGGCATCTTCCAGCAGAATCCTCCCCTGCTCATTTGTATTTTCTTGTATCCAGGCTATCATTGCCCAGCCGTCAGTGGGCAGTGTAGCATCAAGGATTTCGCCCCTTTTGATCCTGTAGGATAAGTCGATATTTTGTGCGTAAAGAGCCAAAATATACAAAAGCAAAAGCACCACACCTGAGGCGGCAAGAGGAATTTTGAAGAAATTTTTCCCCAGTTTCTTCAGAAGAGGTAACTTACTCCTCAGGCCCAGAACGGCCTTGAGAATGCCGCTCAGGATGGAACTTATGAGTTTACTGGCCGGAATGATGGAAAAGAAGACCAACGGCCCCACAAAGCGCAAAGGTTCCAACTCCTCAAAAAAAGGCAGGTCGGAACCGTGGGCGCTCACTATGGCAAAATAAAGCCACATAATAAAAAAGGTTGCCGGTTTCAGTAAATCGGCTTTGTTGCGCCAGAGAATTGTGCCCAATAGCCCCAAAGGAAGCAGGAGCCTTCCTACCGGGTTATACACCATAAAAAAGAAGCCCTGCGTTTGCATATATGCCTTGGTGCTTACTTTCAAATCGATGAATCTCAAAAGCGGGAATATCCAGAAACTATTGGTCAAAAGAACCCATACCGCCCAGAGCACCATATAAAGATGGAATTTGAAAGCCTTCTTTCGTAAAGAGAATATATAAGCCAGAACTAATGGGGGGCCGAGAATGAGTATGCTCATAGCGTGCACGGCAAAGTTCCAGGCCGAAACGAGAGAGAAAATGATAAGGTGCCGGGTCTTATCGGTCTTTAAGAATTTGTAAAAAAGCGAAAAGGAATAGAGAGAAAGATAACTGGCGAAGGTGAAGCTGAATGTCCCGGCCCTGAGCGGCGGTTCGCCGATATAAAAATACCAGGCCAGCAAGGCCAGGGTGGAGGCGATGGCGGCCTCAAAATTCTTGAGGTCGAAATTTCGGGCAGCCAGATATAAACTTGCGGGTATGGCCAGGTAGACAAAAAACACATAGAATTTGAAGGCACGAGCCGGCCCCAAAAAAGAAAATAACCATACCACAAGCCCGGTGCTTTTATTGTCCACATCGGCCACGGCGCCTCCTGGATAGCCGGCCATAGAATAAGGGTCGTATCCCCAGCAGGCTCCACTCTGGGAAAGCATCCGCTTCATCCTCAACGCCTGATAGAAATTTACCGGATAATCAATATCGTATATCGGGTGCTCGTTTATTAGTTGGTCAAAGGGCAGCAAGAGAAGGGTAAGATAGAGGTGCAGGATAATGACTAAGGCCATATAGAACATTATCCTGTGCTTCCTCAAAATCTCAAACATCCGCAAATATCGCCTGCTTCTCTTCATATCAACTCGCTTTTATCAGAATTCCATCATCCCGTCAAGATGAAGGATGCGTCCCACTTCTTCACAAAAAACATTTTACTTATTCCGCCACTTGGGGCAAAATAATAAAATCTCGGGGCAAAAAAGCAATGCTCGGATGGGAAAGATGAGCGCTACTGGAAGAAAAAGGGGCGAAGTGGTTCTCACGATACTCACTTTCGGCCTCACTTTATTAGCCCTCCTTCTGGCATATTTCAGGGTGCCCATAGGCGTAAGCGGGGAATGGTCCTGGGGATATTGCGAGGACCGTCTACCAGAAAGGCTCATTATACCCGGAGCCTTTCTGGCGCTTTATCTGGTGGTGGTCTTCTGGGCACTCGCTGTGAAAAAAAGGGCGGCAGGCGACCAGGCGGCGCGCTTCAATCTGATGAGCCGGCCAGGCCGGGCGGGGGTGCTGCTGGTTATGGTCTTACTTCTTTTTTGCCTGCAGATAACCGCACCTTATCTTTCCGGCTATGGGGCCACCGAGACATTCATAACTATGTCCTTGCCGCATTCCACCGGGGCTTATTTCATTGAATCGCAAAGAATAGAAGACCCTGAAAGTTACCTCAGGGGTTTCGCTGGGCGCATATCTCTCTACCCCTGGCATGAGTTCGGAGGAACAAAGATAAAAGTCCATCCCCCGGGCAATACCCTCTTCATCTACTACTGCATAGAATTTGCCCGGGCCCATCCCCGCATGAGCGCCTGGTTCAACCGCCTCCTTTTCCAGATGTATCCGCATTATCAAACCTTCTACCAGAGTGGGCTTCGAGGCTTTGGGGAGCCAACCTTTGCGGGCCTATTTCTGGCGGCCTTCACCCTTTACCTTATAGGAAGTCTCACGCTCACTATGGCCTATTTTCTCACCCGGCAAATCGCTGAGAAGGAAACGGCATTTTTTGCTGCTGCTTTTGTCGGGCTCATACCCTCCATTTTGCTCTTTTCCCCGGCATTTGACCAGGTCTTACCGGCGCTGGCGCTTCTATATTCATTTTTCCTGATTAAGGCCCTCCGTTCCCGACGCCTCGTTTTTTCCTTTCTTGCCGGTTTTACCCTTTCCCTTTGGTCATTTCTGCAACTTTCATTTCTGGTGATGCTGGCCTTGACTGTTTTCGCTTTGGTCCTTTACTTTTTTGCGCTTCCGGGAAGGAAAAAGCGGCTCAAAGAAAATTTCGGGGCGACGCTCAAGATCGCGGCAAGTCTTGGCGCAGGCTTCTTGGTGCCGAATCTCCTACTTTTTCTTTTGCACTACAACGCCTTCCAGGTCTTCTGGATAAATTTGAGAGAAAATAGCGAAATCTACACCTTCCTCCCCCGCACCTACTGGAAATGGGCGCTTCTGGCCATCCCGGACTTCTTTCTTTTTATGGGTATCCCGCTGGCGGGTATATTTCTGTGGGCGGTGCCTTCGGCCTGGCGCGCTTTGGTCCGGGAGAAGCGTTTGGAGATTGTGAGTTTAAGTTCCCTGGCGCTTATGCTAACCCTTTTTCTCATCGCCGTCTGGGGACAGAACAAGGGCGAAGTGGCCCGACTTCTGATATTTTTGGGACCCATAGCCACAATTCTGGGTCTTGTCATATGCAGGAAGCGGGCGCTTCTTTCCCGAAAGACCCTGCTCACTTTACTTATTCTTTTGGCCGTGCAACTCATCCTCTTTCGCCTGTTCTTTGATATCTGGTATTCCCAGGACCTCATCCGCCGGGGCGATTTCGGCTGATGTTGAGCATCTTGCTGCCTTACTTTCCGCATTATCCAGACAGGGCGTAGAACTGCGGAAATAGAAATAAAGGCCCTATGTAAAAACACAAAAGGATTGCCGCCGCAGGCTGGCCCAGGGTTTATCCTGAAGGTTCACCCTGAAGGGACGAGCCAGCCCTACGGCATCACTTTTATGCCGTAGTCGGGGTCGTCCCTGACCCCGACTCCCGAAAAATCCTTTGACTTCCTGCCCAAATCGCACATAATAAATATTTTGTATTATGAAGCCGGTTCTTGTTTCAGGTAGGTTCCTATGAGCACAGTCAAAGAGGGCTTGCTCCGCATTGACGGCTCCTTCGGAGAAGGCGGCGGGCAAATTCTGCGCAGCGCCCTCAGCCTGTCCCTTTTGACTAACCGGGCCTTTGAGATAGAGAACATTCGTGCCGGAAGGGAAAAGCCGGGCCTGCGCCCTCAACACCTCGCCGCCACCGCTGCCGCGAGTAAGATAAGCGACGCCACGGTAGAAGGCGCTTCCCTCGGCTCAGGCCATCTCCTCTTCTCACCGCGTGCGGTAAAGCCGGCCCATTACCATTTCTCCATAGGCACTGCCGGGGCCACCTCGTTGGTCCTGCAAACCATCTTTTTGCCCTTGGCCTTGGCCTCTTCCGCTTCCAAGGTCACCATCTCCGGCGGCACCCATACCAACTGGAGCCCCTGTTTTCATTACTTAAGTGAAATCTGGCTCAAGTTCCTGCAAAAAATAGGGGTAAAGGCCAAACTCAGTCTGGCAAAGTGCGGCTTTTATCCCCAGGGTGGGGGTGAGATTTCTGCAGAGATTTTGCCCACTTCTGCACAGAACTTGCGAGGCTTTCAGTTAATGGAGCGGGGCGAACTGAAATCTATTAGAGGAATTTCGGCCGTGGCCAACCTGCCCGAATCAATTGCCCTTCGTCAAAGAGACAGGGCCATCAAGAGGCTCCGTGGCCTGGGGTTAAGTGCGGATATTGAAATCCAGCATCTTTCCTCTGTGGGGAAGGGGACGCTTGTTTTTCTTTTGGCCGAGTTTGAGCATTCCCGCGCGGCATATTTCGGCCTGGGCGCTATTGGCAAAAGGGCCGAACGCGTGGCCGATGAAGCGGTAGATGGTCTGGAAGATTTTCTCAAAACCCGCGGAGCCGTGGATGAACATCTGGCCGACCAGATACTTCTGCCCCTGGCCCTTGTCCCCGGCCCCTCAGCCTACAGAACTTCTCGCATTACCCGGCATCTTCTGACCAATACTTATGTGCTGGAGCAATTTCTGGATGCGCATAAAGACGCCGGCCCGCGAGAGATTAAGATAGAAGGCAATTTGGACGAGGAAGGCGTGGTGCATATAGGCCCCTGAGAAAAAGTCTGCCGTCTGCACTCTGCCGTCCGCTGCTCGCCATTCGTCCCGTAGTCGGGGTCGTCCCCGACCCCGACCGGGCTGGCTCAGGGACGAGCCAGCTTGCTGCGAATGACCAGTGACGAGTTCCGAGTGACTATATAATTTGGAGGCAAAGATGAAGGTTTTTTCCCGGGTAAGCGATATTATCTCCGCCAATATCAACGACCTCCTGGACCGGGCGGAAAATCCGGAGAAGATGGCCCGGCAAATGGTGCGGGAATTGGAGGAGGCGCTCATCGCCGTAAGAAGAGAGGTGGTTTTAGCCATCGCCGCCGAGCGGCGCCTCACACGCCGTCTGGAGCAGGAAGGAGTCCTGGCCAAGGATTGGCAAGCCAGGGCCGAAGAGGCGGTGAAGAAAGGCCAGGACGACCTGGCCCGCAGGGCCTTAGCGAAGAAACGAGAGCACACATTTCTGACCAAGGGTCTCGGCTCCCAGGCCGAACTCGCCCGGGCCCATACCCGGAGGTTAAAAGAGCACTTGAACCTTTTTCAGGAAAAGGTAACCCAGGCCAAAAGAAGAAGGGATTTGCTCATAGCCAGACATCGGGCCACCCGGGCCGAAAAGAAGATGCGTAAGCCGCTTCTGGATTTGCCGCCCACCGGTGAAGTGGGCGGGCTCGCCCGTATGGAGGAAAAGGTTGAGGCCGCAGAGGCCGAGGTGGAGGCCTTAAGAGAAATCACCGAGGCCAAGGAGCCTCTGGAGGCCGAATTTCTGGAGATGGAGGAAGCCGAGGCCCTGGAGAAAGAACTCCGCGAACTGAAAGAGAAGGTCCGGGCAAAGAAGAAAAAGGCTCAGCGCCGTAGTCCCGCCTAAGGCGGGCAGGCGGCCAGCTCGTGCCGTAGTCGGGCTCGTCCCTGAGCCCGACACAAAGGCTGGGTCAGGGACGACCCAGCCCTACGGCATATTTTTGGCGGATGAAAAAGAGGTAAACTATGGGACTGCTTGAACGGGCCAAGAACATACTCACCACCAGCCTCAGCGACCTTCTGGCCAAGGCCGAATCTCCCCAAAGGGAACTTTCCGCGCACATCCTGGAACTCGCCAAAATTGAAGGCCAGGGCCGCCGCTCGCTTCTCGATGTGGTAAGGGAAGAGAAATGGCTCCAGCGCAAATTGACCGAACTCCAGGAGGCCGAGGCCCTCTGGCAGAGCCGGGCCGAGGCGGCCCTGGAACGGGAGCGGGATGATTTGGCAAGACGGGCGCTCACCAGAAAAAGGGAACTGGCGCGAGAGGCGGCGACGGCTAAAGGGGAAGTGGAAAACTTGCGCCAGGTGAAGGCCGACCTTAAGAATACCCTGCGCTCCATAAGAGAGCGTATGGAGGTAGCCCGGCGCGAGAGGGCACGCCTTCTGGGCGAGGCCACGCGCCAGCGTCTCCAGCGCCTGGAAGAGGCCGCGGCAGAAAAAACCCCGGAGGCCGTGCTGGATGAACTTGAGGCCTGGGCGGCCTTAGAGGCCGAAGACAAAACCGACAAAATCTTAGAACTTCAAAAAGACGAAATAGAATCCGAACTCAAGGACCTAAAGAAACGCCTTTTGCCGAAATCACAGAAGCACTGAAGTCCCTGATGCACGAAACAAAAAAAATAGCGACCGCAGATAAACACAGATGAATATAAAAACCACGCCTGCCCGTCAGTTGGCGGATAGCCCCGCCAGAGGCGGACAGGCATTCAGCCGGGCGGCCTTACTACCAACGACTGAATTATATTCCGTGTTTCCGTGTCTTTCGTGTTTCGGTGATAGTTTTTTGTCTGCGTTAATCTGCGTCTATCTGCGGTTTCTCTTAATGCTATGCTCAAGAAGACCCTGGGAAATTTCAAAATCGTTGAGGTAATCGGCCACGGCGGAATGGGCGTGGTTTTTAAGGCCGAAGAAATGGGCACTGAGCGTCTGGCCGCCATCAAGGTGCTCCCGCCGGAATTGGCCCGCGATGAGGCCTTCCTCTCCCGCTTCCGCCAGGAGGCCCGGGCCACCTCCCTCTTTCGCCATCCCCATATCGTTCAGGTCTACGATGTGGGCCAGGAAAAAGGCATCATCTATTATGTGATGGAATATGTCGCGGGTGAGGCTCTGAGTGAATTGATAGAGACCCAGGGCCACTTAGAGGTGGAGAAGGCGGTGGGGATTGCTGCGGATATTGCCGATGCCTTATACGCGGTACATCGCCGCGGCCTCATTCATCGGGACATAAAATCCTCCAATATACTTCTGGATGCCGAGGGCCAGGCCAAGTTGAGCGATTTCGGGCTGGCCAGGGCCGTTTCCCTGGGCACCGAAGGCGCCCCGGGTCAACTTATGGGCACGGCGGCCTATATCGCTCCGGAACGCGCCCTCGGCGAGGCGGCCACTCCTCAAAGCGACATATATTCCCTGGGCGTGGTGTTTTATGAGATGCTCGCGGGGAGGCTCCCTTTCCAGGCGGATACGCCTTATGCCCTGGCGCAGTTGCATCTTCATCAGGTGCCGACGCCGGTGGAGACTTTCAACTATCAGGTTACCCCCGAGGTTTCCCGCATCCTCAAGAAGGCCCTGGCCAAAAGAAAGGAAGAGCGCTACGCAACGGCCGGGGAAATGCGCCGCGACTTAGAAAGGGCGCTATTTAATCTGAAACTTACCCGCGAGGGCCGAATGCCCCCGCGCCGCAGGAAACAAAACCTTCTCACCCGCACCACCACCAATCTATCTCTCGTCTTGCTGGAGCGAGTTCGGACGGAAACCGGCCTGAGGGGACGCATCAGAAGACTTCTGGAAAGTTATCTGAATGAAGCCGTGGCCCGGGCCGCGGACTGGCGAAAGATTCAGCGCCTATCCCTGATTAAATCAGAGGCGAGTTTGCGGCACGCCAGGAAGGAACTCGCCCAGGTCCAGGATATGCGCCAGGAACTCTACGATAAGTATCAGGAGGCCCTGACCGAGGCGGAAAATTGGCGAAGCGAGACCCGCGAGGCCGTGGAGCGTTTCGACGAGGCATCCGCGGACGAAGCGGCGGAGAAGGAAAGATATTATAATGAACTGGCCGAGACCTTGCGCACCGAATGGGAATCCTCCCGTGAGACGGCCGAAGAACTCTCTGGCCAGGTGGAAAATATCCAGAGCGAGGTAACCCTGACCCGCGATAAATATATCATCACCCGCGCCCGCGCCGCGCAGGAGCGCTGGCAAAGGAAGGTGCTGCTTTCCTCCCGAAGGCGCAGCGTCCATTTGTTACTCCTCATTGGTTTGGGCGGGCTACTGGCGCTGGTAATTGGCCTGTGGGTTATAGGCCGTCCGTCCGTGGCCATTGAGGATGGCTTGAGAGGCGCTCGGCTTAATACCTCTATCTGGCAAGGGGTCTTGCCCGCCGGGGGTTTCAGTGTGGCCACATCCAAGGACGGCCTACATATAAGCGGCAGACAGACGCTTGCCTCCGAAGGCCCCTGGCCCGGAAGCCTGGTGCGCAGTTACGGCATAGAAGCCCCCCAGTATTCACCTTCGGGCGATTTTGAGGCCCGGGTGAGCATCAAGGTGCCCCTTATCTCCGGCAGAAGTTACCGAAGCGTTATGCTGCAGGTAATGGACCGGGAGGGCACGAGCGTTCTGGTAAATTTTTTCGGCGAGGCCTACGGTATCCAGCGGCGCAGCAAAGGATTAATTGGGCAGGAGAAGCGGATAGCCCCTTTCGGCGATGAGGCCCGGAAGTTTCATCGGCTGCGCCTCGTCTATGATGCTAAAAAAGGCCTGGCTACCGGGTTTGTGGATGGGAAGCGAATCGGCACCATTGAGGCCCGGCTCCTTGACCTCAAACCGCAACTTCTGGTGCACGC
>LIZR01000089.1 GCA_001302825.1 Planctomycetes bacterium DG_23
GGGAAATATCTTGCCAGGAAAGGACCGATTTTCAACCTATAAACCGCTCGCCTCATATTCTCCTTGTTCAAAGCCGCGGCTTTTATCCGTCCAGCATAGTTCGCTTTGGACCTCAAAAGGAGGCCGAGACTTTCCAAATATTTATTTGCGCGCAACTCCTTATGCAGGGGCCCCGCGCCGTGGTCAGAAATTATGGATACCACCGTCTCCTCATCAACCATCTCCAGAAGCCTTTTTATCAACTTATCCAGGCGCTGGTAATATTTAAGAATGGCATCGCCAAACTTACGAGACTTTTCTGGGTCGTGCAATGGGTGTCCCTTATCCATATGTCTCCAGAAATAGTGTTGTAGAGTGTCCAGGGCAAACAAACCCACCATAAAGAAATCCGGCCTATATCTATCATAGAGGTATAAAGCAGCCTCTTCTTGCTTTTCAGTATAGAGATACAAATCTTGCAGAAAGGCCTCTTCATTCCCGGAAATTAAGGGCCCCAGGGAACAACTGGCCTTATAACCTTTTACATTCTGCAAGAGTTCTTTTTTCAGGTGGCCTGGTGAAGTGTAAACACAATCCACAGAAGGAGCGAGAAAGCCGCAGAGCATAAATCCATTAACATCTTCCGGTGGAAAAGTCATAGGAACATTGAAAACCCCGACTTTGTAGCCGGCTCTACTCAGGATATTCCAGATGGCTGAAGTCTTCCGGTCAGTGGAATTTACAGGCGTTAAATCATAACTTCCCCGGCCAGTTTTCAAAAAATCAAAGATATTGTGCTTTCCGGGATTTTTACCGGTCAAAGCAGAGGTCCAGGCCGGGGGAGTCTGGGGAGGGATGGTGCTTTCCAGGAACCCGTAGGTTCCTCGTTTCATAAGGTCTCTAAATACCGGGAGAAGGCCCTGGCTGGCCCAGGGCTTGATGAGTTCAAAGGTGGCCGCATCAAGGCCTATGAGGAGTATCTTTGTGGAGCCACTTTTCATAGTGCTATCCTCTGGGCAGGCAGGCCTCCCTTATCTTGCTTCAGCCCACCCGGAAAATTACCCGGTCTTATTCCTAATTTTCCAGTTCACTTGAAGTAGACTCCCGGACTATGGGCTGCCTTGGCGATTGATCTTCGTCGGCGCGCCGCATTTGATTTCGCTCGAAGAGCTGCGGGGAGAAGAGCTCCGCCAAAGCCCTTCCATCCATATACTCCGGAATAGCCGCACCCAACAGAAACAGGATTGTGGGCGCTATATCCGTAATGTGTGCGCTGAAATCTCTGGAGCGACGCACCCTTGGACCATTCAAAATTGCTATGCCTTCCCTTCTATGTGTGCCCGTTAATAAGTCCGACGGAAATGCCTCGCTCGAAATACCCACGGGGTCAAGGGTGGGGTTGCAATAATAACCTTCAAACGGCTCCACTATTACATCCGGCAGCAAATCCAGGCAGGGGCCTTGATAAATCTGCCATTTTGAGTAAGCCTCGCAGGCACGCTTTTTGGTTTGGGGATCCTTCAACTCCCTCAGGCCCTCGACGATAGACCTGGCAATCTCCCTTTTTAAGCCTTCCCCACAATTAAGATATATACTGCCGTAAAAGTGGCTGGCAGTAAAGGCCCTGGTTTTTTGCCAATTTATCAACATCTGATTAAACTTCGCTCTGGCCCCAAGCAACCGAAAGACCGTCCACTTTTTATCTATCAGCCTCTTCCTCAAACCCAACCAATCCATTCTCTTGACCAGATATTTTAGATAACCCAGCCAGATGCGCGAGTTGACACTTAGAAAGCCCGCTTTCCTGAGCCACACATTGAGGTTGAGGCTTCTCTCTGACAAACCGAAACCATGGTCAGAGACTATTATCACAGTTACTTCCGGGCCGGCCGCATCAAGTAAAGAGTGTATGAACTCATCACTGGCCTCATAAAATGGGGCGATTTGACTGAACTTTTTCTCATCAAAGTATGATGAATTCCTATCCAGGTAGCGCCAGCAGGTATGTTGCACTACATCCATAGACTGATTGTGCACCATAAATACATCCCATTCATATTGCTTCAATAGATGACGTGCTAAGTCAAACCTGACCTTCTCCACCCCGATTTGTTCATTTATAAATTCTTCCAACCCCATATTGGCCAATCGATTCCCGGGCACAAGTATTTTATACTCACGAAGCCTTTCTTTTAATTCACCGAACAGTCGCCCCGGATATATCATATCCGGGCCTACCCGAGGGGTAAGAATCCCCGACAGGACTATCCCCTTTATGGGTCTTGGTGGATAGGTCATAGGGACATTGATTAGTATTGTCTTTCTACCTTGTTCGCTTATTGTTTCCCACACCGTTTTCGACTTAATACTCACGGAACTCACCAATTTCATCTGATTTGCAGAAGAGTCATACATCATAAAATTGGTAATTCCGTGCTTACCTGGATTAACGCCCGTTTGAAAGGAAGACCAGGCGGCGGCGGTATTGGCAGGCAATATGGACATCAGGGTGCCTCTGGCACCTCCGGCGGCAAGTTTGGCGAGATGAGGCATATAGCCTTCTTCCATCAAAGGCCTTAAGACCTTCCAGGTGGCCCCATCCAGACCTATTATGAGCACTTTTCTCGGACTATTTTTCAACACCTGTCCCTTCTTGCCGGGCACCTTTTATCTTGCTTCGTACCACCTGCAAAATTATTCTATCTTCCTCGTCAAGACCCATAATGCGAAGGAAAAAGAAATAGATAGACATAAAGACTATAACGAGTATTGCCAAAAGGCTAAGGGGACCCAGGCTCAAACCCTGGCCCAATGCCTTGAATAACATAATAATAATCCCCGCACCTATGCAGGAAAAAAAGGGCTTTAAAAATTTGACGCTGTAAGGGTGGAAACCCAAAAGGGCATAGACCTGCATTAACCTGACCAGGTTCAATAAGACCACGGTAGTTGCGGTAGCCACCGCCGCTCCTACTATACCATATGGGGGAATGAGAAGATAGCAAAGAATAAAATTGACCGTGGCCGCGCCCAGAGAATTAAAAAGTTCCACATTCTGCCTTCCGGTCATTATTAGCATATAGCCCACCGCGCCGGATGAAGCGTTTACCATTTGCCCCCCGGCAAGTATTATAAGGCTTGCCCAACCCGCAATGAAATCAGTCCCGAAAATAGCCAGAATCTCCTTGGCCAGCAGCACCACCAGCAAAAAACCAGGGGCACTCAAGGCGAAGACCCACTTGGTTACAATCTTAAAAAGCATCGCCAGTCTTTCCATTTCGCCCCTGTTATAAAGGTCGGAAATCATAGGAGCAAAAATAGTATTGAAAGAGACCAGGATTATGCCCAGGCAAATGGCCGTTCGGGCAGCGGCATTAAAAACCCCTACATCCTGCGCAGGACGGAAGTAGCCCACCATCAAAATATTAACCCACTGCGTAATAAATATCAGCAAAGTCACCAAAAGCAGGGGAAAAGAGTAAGACAGGAGTTTCTTGGTTTCCCCGGTCGGCTTAACGGCTCCGATGGGCTTAAGAAATACGACCTTAAGGAAGAAGAAGGCCAACGCCAGCCCCAGGGCTACGGAGATGATATAAGATAACACAACTCCACGGACACTGAAGCCCAGCGAGATGAAAACCGATGCTCCCAGAAGGCAAATCAAGGGCTGGAGCAAGTCCCGAACATAAACCACATATTTCATCTGCTGAAAGCCTTGTATGCAATGAATCAAGACTATCATTAATGCCAGAAAAGGCAGGGCCATGCAAAAGAGCCGCAAAACCGGAAGGAGTCCTGCTTTATTAAAAATGGACTGCGAGACAAAATCGGCTTTCAGAAACAAGACCAGGCCGATGAAAATACTCGCGCCCGCGGCGAGTCTTAACGCCGTAAATATAGTTCCTTTGACCCGTGCTCCGTCACCTATTCCGTTATAGAGGGCCACATATCTGAGCACGCCGCTATGCAGACCCATTTGACCAACTACTGCCGCAAGGCCGATTATAGCAAAGCCCAGGAAAAAAATGCCTGCTGACGCTGCTCCCAGCCCCCGCGAGACCACTATCACAAAGAGATATTGCAAGGCGACACTTGCCAGCCTGCCGCCAAAAATTATTCCTGCACCTCTTGCTATCCTGTTTAGTTCGTCTTTATAACCACTGGCCATTTTTCTTTAGCAACCGAAATGCGCTTCGCATCCTGCCCGCCCGAGCCGTAAAGCCGGCTCGGGCTTTACGGCCAGGGAGGATGCTTCCCTCGACCCTGAAGGGTCTCGGGACGAGAACCCGAAGGACAGCATCCGAAGGGCACTTATTATAGGGTTACTCATAAGCAAATGCTGAAAAGCCTCAAGAGGAGAAAACCGCAAAGGGGCTATCACCTTACGGGTTCTTACCCTGGTGTAATCAATACTATGGCCTGGATGATAATGATACCCTCAGGGTCAGTGTAGATTAAGGTCAACTTCGCAGGCTTAGACACTTCAGAAAAATCTACTCTTGTATAGTAGGTATGGGCCTGAAATCCGGCGTTCCCCCGGCGCACCGGCCGGGATGTAGCGACTTTGGCCTTGTGATGTTGAAATCGGCCTCGCTCTTTCGGATTATCAATCCAGGCGCTGGCCGTATCCACTCCCTGCTTCAGGCCGTACATAAATTCCTTTCCCTTTTCATCTTCAACGATTAGTTGCACAATCCTCTTATCCTGCCAAATGTCGCCACTCCAATTTGTATACGAGATTATACCCAGCCCCTTACTCGGCGGCACATCCTCCAGCTCTATAGCCACCACAGAGCCGGGGCCCAATGTTATCCCCCTCTTTATATTCCAGATGTTGGGGCCGAACAACCTCTGCAGCAAGTCATCTTCTAACTGAGAAGCAAAGGGCCTGGATACAATGGAAAAATTGCCGAATTTTACAAATTCGCCTTTCACATAATCGTTATTTGCGCCCACCACCTCTATCTGCATCTGGTATAGACCGGGCCCAATACCTATCGGAACCGTGACCTCGTAACCCTCTTTTACCACCTCACCAATCTTCCACTGGTCAGTGGTATATGTAGAATACAAGGTCTTGCCCACTTCTTGCCCTCTTTGAGGCTGGTGCAAGATAGCCCGATTTCCGATGAGATGGTCATTATTGAAATTTCCATACTTGCCCTTGAATCTTATAAGGGCCTGGTATTTTCCATCCACCTCCTGCAAAGGGCGCCAATAGTAGGTAATCCTGAATTTGTCGTTGTGGCCGAACTCAGGCGCTGCCGCAGTCAACTCCATAGGCTGCGAAGCCAATAAAGTTAAGTCATACCCCAGGAATTCTATTTTCTCCCCAAATTTAATTCTTACCTTTTGAGAGGGACTCCAGAACCGTATGCTATCTTCCAATTCCTGCGCAGTTAAATTTACCTCTGCTTGCAAAGGTCTATGCCCATTCCAAAAAGCAAGAAACAAGACCAATATTATCTTTAAGGTCAGGCGAGCCAACCTCACAGTTGCGCAACTTGCATCCATATTATGCCACTCAAGATTATGCAAAACTTCAAAGATAGCCCAGCCTGCGCAGGCGGGCCTTAATCTTTGCCTCATCGCGTCTGGTATAGACCTCTTCTCCTCCAGCCCGTACGGGCTCTTTAGCCTCTACCGCAGGGGGGATAAAACCCAGTTCCTCCAACTTCCTCATAACTTTGGCTGCCGACTCCTGCGTCGTCTCTTTATCGGTCTCCAGCGTCACTTCAGGGGAAAGCGGCTCTTCATAAGGTTGATGAAGCCCGGCGATGTCATTTACTTCACCATCTTTAGCCCTTTTATAGAGCCCCTTGGGGTCGCGCCGCTGGCACACCTCTAAAGGACATTTCACCCAGACCTCGCAGAAATTCTTCACCATACTTCTGGCGCGGTCGCGAAAATAGCGGTAACTGGAGGTGGCGGCAACTATGACGAAGACGCCGTTTCGGGTGAGCATCTTTCCTATATAGGCCAAGCGTTTGGTGTTTAAATCCCTATCCTCTTTGGACCACTTGAGTTCCGGGCTCAAATGCGCCCTTATCTCATCGGCGTCCAGGTTCTCCACCTTGAGGCCCCTTTCCCTTAAGGCCTTTTCCACCACCACCGCCACACTGGATTTGCCCGAGGCCGGTATGCCCGTGAACCAGATGAGCGTCCCTTCAGGGTGAACCTTCAGGCTGAAACCTTCTTGCATCTTTCCTCCCTTATTCAATTACTTTGCCTTCCATATCCTCAAGGATGGGGATTCCCATAAGACTCAAGATGGTGGGCGCGCCGTCAAGGAGATGGAGACCATCCACTCGGCCTTTTTTGTTTTTGCGTGGGTCATAAAGGACAAAAATTCCCTTTTCATCGTGCACGGCATCATCCGGCCCTATTTCGGTCTCAAAGGAATGTATGGAAGCGTGGCCGATTTCCCCGGTGGAGCGCCAATGTAGGTCGCCAAAATAAACAATCAAATCCGGCGCCCGGTGGACATATCTTCCGTGATAAACCTCCTGGGGCTTGAATACCCTTGATTTTATCTGGCGGCCTGCTTCATCGCGGATGGCCCTAATCCTCCCGGCTATCTCGTCCTGGGTAGCCTCATAATTGTCCGGTTCGACAAGGCCTTCTTTTTCCCTGCCTTTCACGTTCAGGAAGATGCGGCCATAATAACCTCCCCATCCCCAGGCAGTAGTCCTTTCCCAATCCACCTCGGCCTCTTCCAGGCGCATAAGGCCCTGAGGCTTACTTCTAAGCACCAGATACCCTTCGCTTACGAGCCAGTCGTTTATGTTTATGCAGCCGTCCATCTTCTTGGCCCCGTGGTCGGAAACCAGGATAACCACGCTATCATCGCCGGCAAGGGCCAGGAGTTCACCTATCTTTTCGTCCAGAAATACATAATAGTCGCGGATAGAATTTTCATATTTTGAGCCGGGGGAATATTTTTTATGAGCAGGGTCGGTAAATTTCCAGAAGCCGTGCTGGATGCGGTCCGGCCCCATCTCCACCATCATAAAGAAATCCCATTCGGTTTCCTTCAGGAAATGGCCGGCGACTTTAAAGCGCTTCTCGGTCATATCATAAATCTGGTGGAGTAAATTTTCCTTATCCTCCGTGCGAAAGTCCTCCACATCCAGCACATAACGGCCCACCAAACCCTCAATCTCGCCTTTCAGTTCCGGCGGGTATGTATACTCACTTTCAGTATCCGGGGTCAAAAACGAGGTAATCATAAATCCGTTCACCGGCTTGGGCGGATAAGTCTGAGGCACGCCGATTATGCCCACCTTTTTCCCCTCCCGAGAAAGAATATCCCAGAGGGTATCCTCCTTTATACTGCGCGAATTGGCGATGAAGATTTCATCGTAGGAATAATCCTTGCGGTTCCTGAAGCCAAAGAAACCCAGAACGCCGGGGCTCTTGCTGGTGACAAAACTCGTCCAGGCCGGTATGGTGATAGGGGGAATGGTGCTTTCTATCTCGCCATAAAGGCCGCCCTCCACCAGTCTTCTTATATGGGGCAGGGATACAAGGTAATCTTCAAAAACAAGTTTGGGAGGGGCACTGTCAAGGCCAATTACCAAAACCTTCCTGCTCCTCGGAACCCTGCCCGTACGGGCGGGAGTCCTGAACGGGCCTTTGCCGGACATAAGCAAGCACCCCTTGCTATACAAAAGGATTCTCTTCTCTGGACAAGACCTGGAATACCTCCGGGCGCATCACTTCTGCCGGGGGCTCTTTGCCCTGGGCAAGCATATTTCTTATGGTGGTGCCGCTAAAAGGGATATGGTGCTGGGGGCTATGAGGGCAAGTCCTCTCGCTCATCAATCCCCCGCAGATGTTACAATGGAAAAAATCCCCTTTTACGGCGATAGGACTAATCTCCAAGTCTTCAAATTCATCAAAAATCTCTATAGCGGCCTCTTTATCATAGAAATCCCCCACGCCGGCGTGGTCCCGGCCCACCACGAAATGGGTGCAGCCGAAGTTTTTTCTTATGATGGCGTGATGGATGGCCTCCCGGGGCCCGGCATACCTCATCTCGGTAAGCAGGGCGCTCAAGACTATCCTCTCCGGAGGGAAGTAATTCTGAATCAGGGCTTCATAGGCCTTAAGGATTACCTCGTCCTTGAAATCGCCCGCTTTCTTCTTGCCTATGATAGGATGAATGAGCAGACCATCACAAAGGCCCAGAACCATCTTTTGCAGGCTTTCGTGGCCGCGGTGCGGGACATTTCTGGTTTGAAAACCGGTGACCGTTCGCCAGCCGCGTTCACGAAAGAGCACCCTGGTCTCGGCCGGCTCCAGGGTGAACCCAAAAGCACCTCCCCCATCGCCTTTATCCTGGCCACCCCGGGATGAGAAAGGTCGGTGGTCCCATAGACCTTTTTAGCCATCTCTTCTTTGTTGTACACATATTTTTCCCTGAGATGGAAGATGGCCACCGGGCGACCGGCATCGGCCACTATAACCACTTCCTGGCCTTCGGCCAGTTCCCGGGCTTTGTCCCTGGTTACATCGAGCACTATAGGCACGGTCCAGGCCAGGCCGTTAGCCAGCCTCTTATAATAAAGGATATGGTCACAAGGAAACCTTCCAGGGGGCTGAAAACGCCGTTAGCGATGTTTCTAATGTCAACCAAAAGTTCCCTTGACACCTGGACTCGGGGGGCGTCGGCCCGGCGCATCCTTTGCGCCTCCTTCTCATTTAGAACCCGGTTTACCAACCTACCGCCGTGGGGCTTTACTAACACTGTTGGCTCCCGCAATCATTTCTTTTCTCAACCCTGCGAGTCAGGTCCGGCCCGCTACTGACGGCCTGGCCTACTCTTGCTTTACCCTCTCAGTGCTGACGGCCTCAAAGAAAAATGCCAAAAATATACCCAATATCAAGGCCGCTAAACCCGCCCCAAGGATGATAACCATCCTCTTAAGGGCGTGAGGCCTGCCGGGGACTACAGCCCTGCCGGCAATTTTAACCTCCGCCGCCTCCTCGGCTTCAGCCATACGCGCGGCTTCTTTTTTCTGGGCCATAAGGTCAAAAGTCGCTTTCAGTCTATCCTGCTCCCGCACAAGGCGGGTGCGCTCCATCATCTTTTCGCTGTACTCTTTCTGCAGTTGGGCAATTTCAAGCCCGGCCTTCTCCACTTCAGCGGCCAGGATGGCCTCCTGCGCCCGCAAAACCGCTGTCTCCATCTCCAGGTCAGCGACCTCTATTTTGGTCAAGAGATGCTTCTCTCCCAAGGCGTCATAATGACTCTGAGCTACCTCTACCGCTTTATCAAGCCGATGCAAATCCAGAAGTGCCTGACAGTATTGGGCCTCGGCTTCTGCTAATTCTTTTGAGCGTTTCTCAATCTCGGCCTCTAAAAAGGTCGCCCTGGGCCCCAGCGTGTTACAAGCCACCTGGAAGTCTACCAACTGCCTATCCAGATTAAGATAGTGAGGATTCATCACTTCGCGGCGCAGGATTAAATCTCCCAACTTCTTAAGTTCCTCCTCCGAGACCTTACTGAGCACCGCCTCCCAAAGGGGGTCGTCTGTGATGGCTTTAGATAGAGTTAAAAGTCGGGGAGTTTGGGCCAGTTGCTTTGCCGTCTCGGCTAAGGCTTCCTGAGTAGTTTTAAGTTGCATTTGTGTATTAGAGAGTTCCGCTCCATAATCTATAAGGACCTGCCGCTTCCGCTCAATCTCCGCCCCCAGAAAATCGGGCCTTCTTTCCTCCTGGAACTTGCGCCGGGCCTCCTCGGCCCGCATCAAAAGGTCACGCGAGGCCTCCGTGTGCACATAAAGAGGTCCTGCAGAACGACCTTCCTTCGGCTCCGGCGTAACCCCCGGCCATCTCTTCACCAGACCTACCCAGAGCCCTCCCTCTTCCATCTCGGCCACCTGCCGCTTCTTTTCCTCCAGGGTCTTTTTCTTGGCGGCTATCTCTTCTCGCAGGTTGGCCAAGCGAAGTTGAAGGCCTTCTTTAGGCGTCCCCATAGAGGCCGCAGCGCCGGCCAGGCGCTCCACACTCACCTGCAGGGTCTGTTTCACAAGTGGCAAATTGTACTTGCTTTCAAATTTCATCAAGGCGTCCTCGGCGGCCTCCAAATTGGCCTTAGCCACATCATATTCCCGGAAGATATAACTGCGAAGTCTCGTGGCTTCCGCGCCGGTTAACTCCTGGTAGTGCTCCACAAAGGCCGCGGCCCAGGCGTTGGCAACGGAGGCCGCCTTCTCAGGCCTACCTGAAGTAACCACCAGTTTGAGAATTGACTCCGCTTGCTTCCCACGGGCCACTTGCACGGTCTCGACCTTGAGGTCTCCTAAGTCCCCAATGCCCTGCTCAGAGGATAAGATGCCTTCTCTTTTCATCCTTTGTGCCACCTTCTCCAGGATGTCATCGGACTGCAGTATGGATTGATATACGGGCACGGAAAGTATGGAGACTTTTAGTTCTGTCTCGAACTTTGGCGGCAGTATGAGCAGGATGGCCGAAGAGCGATAGGTCCTGGGAAGAAAGAAACTCACTCCACCAGCGGCGACCATAAAGATAAGAATCAAAAGGCCGATTCTCCATTTCCAGCGCCATAGAATTGCTGCATAATTTACTCCTTCATATGCTCCAATCTCCATTGTATTGTCCTCCAGTCAGAAACCCAACAAATTGCATTGACTCAGTGGAATTGGCTGTCACTGCCCAAAAAGGAAGATTTAGTATTTCAATCTTATGCCATTATGCCGCCCTGGGTCAAGGAACTTTTGAAAAGGGAGGAAGTAGAAATTGGAGAAGTCTTGAATCTTTGTAGATTAAGAGGAAAGGGTGGTCGGGGCGACTGGCGGTCTTTACGAGATTGGCTGGATGTCCTTATCGGACTCCTGGTCCCGGTACATCTGCCAAAAAAGAATCCAGGGATCAATCAGTATGGTCTCCCCTTGGTCGTGGATTTTGAAGACGAAGTGGCTATGATCAACAACGCCCGAACGAACCCCGGCGCCCCAGGCGAACTGCTCGCCGCCTCCAAGAGGCCGGTGCTCGGGAACGGTCAGTTCCGTCATGTGAGCGGCCTGAAGTATCCACTCTGAGCCGTCTTGCCATCGGCGAATGCCGCGCCAGCCGTTGTTGTTATGCCCCATCTCCAGACTTTTGAAATAGAAATGGTTATCGATGTCCAGCGGCGCCCAGAGCGGGGTGCCGCGCGGATGATTGATATCCAGACCCCCATGCGCCGAAGCGCCGTTATACGCGCCCAGCCAACAATCTTCACCCCGGTAACACTGTTCGATTTTCAGTCCCCCTTCCGGCAGCGGGCACCAGGGATGGAGTAATTCCGGGCAAATGCGTAACGAGGCATCCTGGATGGCAAATCGCGCTTTTTTCCGAGGGCGACACTCGCCGTGAGTCTCCGTCAGAAATTCGAAGATGTCGTCCACCGCATCGAACCATAGCCGGACGCCGCTGATGACCCACGGTTCGTAGAAGCTCCTCTCGGTCGCAACCTCCCGCTCCAATTCATGCACGGCGCCGTTGATTCGCAGCGCGCAACCGAAGCGGTAATCGGTCCTTGCCCCGTCTTTTTCCACGCGGAGCCTCTTCAGCGTTGTGCGAAGAATCCGCGCGCTCGTAGAGAGCAATTCAACCGTGACCACCTGACCGGACCTCAACTTAAACTCCAAAACATCGCCGTGGTCCATCTCGACGGCGGCCAGAGTCTGTTTCGCCGTCCTTCTTATGCGCGGCATCGGTTGACCCTCCCTTTGCCATAAAGACGCCGTTTGACCCTCTCGCCGCCCATACGGGCGTCCCGGATGGGTGGCCCGTCCGGGCCGAACGGCCTGTCTGGACAGATGATCAGTTGAAGAGCAGCCCGCAGGCTCCCATTTACGCCCGGCAAAGTCTCCCGTAATCTCTTGTCTTTTCTTGTCACCTGCTCACCTATTCGCTTGCTCGCATAAAGGACCTCGCCGAGCAAAGGCCGCGAACGATGTTGCCACCGCAAACACATATCCGTCCTTCAGGATGACTACTGCAAAACTGAATGCCAAAAATCCTGCGCCAGATGATCTGCGTCGGCAACGTCTACTACCTCATCCCACGGAAATGGGAAGTAGAAAAACCTCTTTGTCAATAGGCTGAATACCCTTGTCGCATGACCTCTGTGGCAGAAGACATTGAAGAACGATGGATATGGCATGAGTATCCTCACAAGCGAAATTTAGTTCGCCATTCGATCATTCTACCAGGCCGGTACAACCAATCGATGATTTTATCAAGAGCTCCCGGCGTCTCAGACAACTCAAAAGGCCCGCTATGCAACCTACTAAATGTCTCATCAGCGAGTACTTGCGCGAACACATAGCTTTTCGTGTCGAGCGGATGCAGAAAATCGAATGTTTCGAAAGCGCCCGACTGCTCGTCGACTCCCAACCACTCATTACTGACCGACCGCCAGATTTCCGCGAACGGAACGTCAGGCGTGTGCATTGCCTCCAGGATGAAGACTGAATCACGTATAAAAAGGAGCAAGCGCAACGACTCGTATTCACTTCTTGCCTGGATTGTGTCCTCGGCAAGGTGTGCCGGAAAGCCCATAACCTGTGTGAGAAAGCTCTTCTCATTGAGGAACCGAGTCCACAGGTCGGCCATAATCTCTCTTGCTAGGTGGCAGTCTATCATCAGTTCTGAGCCAAAAGGACAAAAGCAGTAGTACATAGCGTGACCGAACTCGTGCAGGAGGAAGAAATATGCATGGGATCCGCGGTGCCGTGAGTTCAATATGACGCGTACGTCCCTGCCAGGCATGACCCGATAGCACGCACCGGAAAACGGCACATCGCGCAATTCAAAGCGGATAGGCAAATCGTCGAGGCTACCTCCCAACGCGATCACCAGTTCTCGTAGAGCGCGCATCTTATCTACCGCCTCCCACTTGTCTTCCGCCTGGCGAGGAAGCCGTCTGTAGAAGTGTACGAGGTCATAAACATCAATGTCGCCTCCGAGTTCTTCGGATGTCCTCCTCCAACAGCGCTTCCACCTAGGCATCAAGCGGTCCCGCCATCCTCGAAAGAAATCATAAAGCTCATCTTCGGTCAGCCCTTCGTAAGCCAGTTTCGCCTCTGCGTAGTGAGTGTAACCCGCCTCCTGCGCAGCTTTGTTATACATCTTCAGTAGTTCGCGACAATTGGGCTCTACGGTAGCGTTTGCCTCGCCGATCTTGGCCAGCGCCGTACGCCGTTTCTTCCTATCTGCACAACCTAGAAGTGACCAGGTTCTCGGCAGGTCGAGACTCTCAAATGTGCGCTGAATTGCCCTATTGTGGCGCCGCAGGGCACTATGGTTCTCAATGGGCCAAAAGGTAATCTCTTTCTTAAACAAATCCGCCTTTCTTCTGTCTGCTGTCCCATTCCGCGAAGTCGACGCCTGGCACAAAGATACGGCTTCTGCTAGCAAGGGCTCCGAAAGCAAACTACCGATTCTTATGTTGATTCTCTCGATCCTATCCGCGGCTGCTTTATCACCCAGATCCCGCTCATACTCACCCAAAGATAACTCATTACGGAGAGCAAAAAGCTGGCGGTCAGCCATTTCAATCTTTTCCCAAGCCTCGTCCTTGTGCACGCTGCCTTCCTTTCAGGATCTCGGTGATCTTGTTTGATGCGACGCTGTCAAAATATGAGCAGTTACATTCATAGACATGCCTGATCAAGGCTGCGACGGCCGTGATGTAAGGATCTTGGCCATCCGATCCTGTGCGGTTCGGGCAGCCCCTGCCCTGGAAGCGAGCAAATGGGAGCTCCTCCCCCAGCAACTCGAATAAGGTCCTATTCCTAAGTCTCGATTGTAGTTCGCGGCTGTTGTGGAAGTGAATCTCCAGGAGCTCTTCGAAAGGCCTCTCAGAGACATTGCGGACTTTGAATTCCCCCCTGAGGGAACTTGGCAACCTGAGAAAAGGTCGCCATAGGGAGTGATGGTCAGGAAGCAACCGCATGGTCGGGGTAGGCCAATCTGCCCCGCCAAAGAGATGGCCCCGCCGCACCATACGGGCGGCCCGTAGGGGCCGAAGGGCAGCATCCGAAGGGCGGCCGAAGGCAAACGAGAAAATTCACTCCCTCTCTTCCAGGCCTTCTTCTTCGGGATGCTCCGGGGGCGGCTGCCAATCGTGTTGCTCACCAAGCCTTTCGGTGAACTTGCGCGTGGTGGCCTCGTCCTGCGCTCGGGTGCGAAGCACCGTGGGGGTGATAAAGGCCACCAGTTCGGTAGTCTCGTGTCTCGTATCCTTCTTGCTAAAGACCAGCCTGAGGAAGGGGATGTCCTTCAGGATGGGCACGCCCCGGATTCCCTCAACCTCTTCCTCTCTCATAATTCCACCCATAACTATGGTCTGGCCGTCCTCCACCGCAAGCATCGTGTTAAACCTGCGCGTGTCCAGAACTTCGCCGCCCAGAATTACTTCGCCTACGCGCCTCTGGGATGCCTCCAGGAAGATGCTCATTACCACCTTGCCCTCCTGGTTGATGTTGGGCGTAATCTTGAGCGTGGTTCCCGCCGGCTTGTAGGTGAACGAGTCCGCGCGCGTTCCCTCGGGGGTTATCTGGCTCTTCTCAATGAAGGGAATCTCAGCCCCAACGAATAGCTCCGCTGGCTTATTATTGTCCACGGTCAGGGTGGTATCGGAGAGGATCCTGGTGTTGAAGTGACGCGCGATGAACTGCACGAGCGCGCTGATGTCCAGTTCGGCGCCCACGATGCCGTTGCCGTGCACTTCCTCCCAGGAGAAGCCGAAGGTGGAGCGCAGGCCGTTGTCAAAGTCATCAGTCTCAAACACCGTCGGTTCCGAACTGAAGCGAATGCCCATTCGCTTGGATTTGGACCGGATGACTTCAATGAGACGGACGGCCACACAGACCTTGGGCTCCGCGGTGTCCAACCGCTCTATCAGCGCCTTGATGGCTTCGTGGTTCTGAACCGCGGTGGTGATGAGCAGAGAATTGGTGCGTTTATCCTCAACCACCCTCACCTGACCGATGAGATTGCTGATGGGGCGCTCTTCTTCCTTCTTCGGCGCGCCGTAGAGCCAGTGATACCAACTCACCGCGGTCTCTTCTTCCTTCTTTTCCGGCGCGCGCACTCCCTCGCGAGAGAATAGGAGGTTCAATTGTTCCGCCACATCCTCGGCTCTGGCGTTTTTCAAGGTAACCACCAACAGGTTCGCCGCCTCGGGCGCGGTGCGGTCCAGTTCATCAATGAACTTCTCGATGAGCGGGAAGTTCTCCTTGTTGTTCGTGGTCACGATGATGGCATTGATGGAGGGAAGCGGGTCGAAGCGCACCTTGCCGTAGAGTCTGCCCACCTCTGTCCTGCCTCCGTACATCATCCTCAAATAGTCGTAATAACCGCCCACCCTGTCTGTATCCTCCACACCGAAAACCCGATTCAGCACTTCGGTCAGTTCCTCGGCGTCGCTATACTTTATGGGGAAGACCCGCGGCGCCAGCTGCTCGATGTCAATGGGTTGGTCCAGCCTTTCCACCAATGCCTTTATCTTCTCGAACTCGCTCGGCGGGGCGATA
>LIZR01000090.1 GCA_001302825.1 Planctomycetes bacterium DG_23
TTTATTGTTTCCATTAAAGTATTGGGTCTATCACTTAAAGAAGCCGGCGGCGGATTTGCTACCAGGCTTATGAAGTTAGCCAGCAATCGCTTTGCCGGCCTTTTTGTAGGGATACTGGCCACCAGTATCGTCCAGAGTTCCTCAATGGTCACTTCCCTGGCTGTGACCTGTGTGGGCTCGGGCGTCTTGAGCGTGCCTCTGGCCATACCCATTATTCTGGGTGCCAATATCGGGACTACCATCACTAATTCCATAGTCTCGCTGGGGCATATCACCAGAAAAGAGGAGTTCCGCCGCGCCTTTTCCGGAGCCATTGTGCACGACATATTCAACTCTTTGGCGGTGCTGGTTATCTTTCCTTTAGAATTAACAACTGGCTTGCTGGAAAAAACAGCTTTTCTTCTTACCCGGGGCTTCGAGGGGATAAGAATAGAAAAGATAGGGGGCTGGCTTGACCTGGCGGCCAAACCTACCGCACTTCTCATAAAAAGAATGGTCTTTGCCCTCTGGCCTTTGGGCGCAAGGAGCGCGGTGTGGTGTCTTTTCTTCTTTGGCCTTTTTTGTCTTTTTGTCACCCTTTTCTTTATGGTCAAGGTGCTTCGCTCTTTTGTCTTGGAACGGTTGGAATCCTTTTTTGATAGATATATCTTCCGCACGGCATTTTTGGCCTTCATAGTGGGCCTCATACTTACGGTCTCGGTGCAAAGTTCTTCGGTGACCACTTCCCTGGTGGTGCCCTTGGTGGGCGCCGGCGTGCTGACCGTGGAGCAAATCTTTCCTTACACTCTGGGCGCAAACATCGGCACCACCATCACCGCTATTCTTGCGGGACTGGCCACGGTGGCTGGTGGGGCCACCGCCGGGCTCACCCTGGCCCTGGCTCATCTTATCTTCAACATCCTCGGCGCCGCTATTTTCTATCCTTTGCGCTTAATCCCTATTTCTCTGGCAAAGGCCCTGGGCAATTTGGCCGCTGATAATAGAAAATATGCGCTCATCTATTTGGCATTTGTGTTTTTCATAATCCCGGGCATTTTGGTTTTCCTTAGCCGTTATTTCTGATATAATAAGTCTGTCCCGTATGGGTCAAGGGGGCATAAAGATGTTGACGGAACTTCTTAGAGCCTGGCGCAAGCGAGACCTCCTGCGTCGCATTTTCGACGAATTTATCCAGATGCTGGATATTTCCCGCGGTATGTTTGAGGCCGTCTGTGAGGTGCTGGAGGGAAAAAGAAAACTTGAAGAAGTCAAAGTCACCATTTACCAGCACGACCAGGAGATAAACAAATTAGAGCAAACCATCCGTACCCAACTGCTGGAGCACCTCACCCTGCGCCCCGGCGTGGATATATCTGCCTGTCTGGTGCTAATGAGCGTGGTTAAAGATGCCGAACGCCTGGGAGACTACTGCAAAAACCTCATTGAGGTGGCTGAGATGTATCGCCGCAAACTCACCGAAGGACGCTATGTTATCCCTCTCCTTGAAATCAAACGCAATATCGACCGGATGTTTGCTGGTATAGCGCTGGCCTTCGGCCAGAGCGATGAGATTGCCGCCCACAGCATAAACTCTGCCTCCGGCAGCATAACCCAAAAATGCGACCTCCTGCTTCAGCAACTTATGTGCGATAACCTCCCTACGGATAAAGCCGTGGCTTACACCCTGCTTACCCGTTATTTCAAGCGCATAAGCGCCCATCTTTCTAATATCGCTACTTCAGTCCTGGTACCGCTACCGCGTCTGGATTACCACGATGAGCGTCGCGGCTCCAAGTAATTTTGAGGTCAGGATATGAGCCGAGAGGATTTGGAGAAAGTCCTGAACGATGTAAAAAGAGGACGCCTTTCCACTGAAGAGGCCAGGCGCAAGATTCAAACTCTACCCTTTGAGGACCTGGGCTTTGCCAAAGTTGACCATCACCGCGCCATCCGCTGCGGCTTTCCCGAGGTCATCTTTTGTGAAGGCAAGACCATCCCGGAAATCCTTAAAATTGCCGAGAGTATCGTTAAGTCCGGAAACGACCTCCTGGCCACCCGGGCCTCGGAGGAGGTCGCTCAGGCCATAAAAGTGAAGTTTCCTAAGGCCAAATATAACGAGAAGGCCCGCACCATCGTCCTGCGTCAGAAAAAGCCGCCTCGCAGAAAGGGGCTGGTGGTAGTGGTTTCAGCCGGAACTTCCGATATACCCGTGGCTGAGGAGGCCAGAGTCACCGCAGACCTTATGGGCGCCCGGACAAAAACGCTCTATGATGTGGGAGTAGCCGGCATCCACCGGCTCCTCTCAAACTACGAAGATTTATCCCGGGCCTCTGCGATTGTGGTGGTGGCCGGGATGGAGGGGGCGCTGCCCAGCGTGGTAGGGGGATTGGTGGATAAACCGGTTATTGCCGTGCCCACCAGCGTGGGTTATGGAGCAAGTTTCGGCGGGCTCACCGCCCTTCTGGCTATGCTCAATTCCTGCGCCTCCGGGGTCTCGGTGGTAAATATAGATAATGGCTTCGGCGCCGGCTACATCGGAGCACTCATTGCCAGCCCGCCCGGCCGGAGAGGTAGATAATTTATGAAGACCCATATCAAAGTTCTGGGGATACTTTATATAGCCTCAGGAGCGCTGGGTGTTGCCGCTGTTTTACTGGTATTAATTGTCGCTGGCATAATGGCGTTTCTGGGTGTGTTCAGCGGCCTGGCGGAACTGGCGGAACCCGGCCTTTCCGAGGAAGATTTTGCCGTCGGCGCTTTTGTGTTCGGATTTTTGGCAATTATTTTTGCATTTATAGTGCTATTAAATCTAATCCTTTCCGTGCCAGAGATAATAGGAGGAGCATATCTACTCAAATATCGCAATTGGGCGCGCATCCTTTGCATTGTCCTTAGCATCCTGAATCTTCCCAGTTTCCCTTTGGGCACCGCGCTGGGCGTCTACGGCCTCATCATATTATTCAACGAAAAAACGGTAACGCTATTCAAGCAGGCTTAGCATTCTTGCTGAGCGAAAGCCGTATATTAAAATTTATTGTGTGGGAACCCTGCGTGTTTGGGTTAAATCTTAGATTTTTCTCTTGAGGCGGGCCCTACGAAACACGGTTAATATATTATTTAGTATCTGTGTCTCCTTCTCCGGCACTCGCCGGACAAGAAGCAGTGAAAATCCGTGTCTAATTATTAGGCAAAAGGAGTTAAATCATCGCTGAGAGGGAACTGACAGAGATAAAAAAACTACCCCAAATTCCTCCACGAAAGGCCCAGACCCATAAGGGGGATTATGGGAGGGTGCTGATTATCGCCGGCTCTACGGGGATGACCGGGGCAGCGGCCCTGGCAGCCGCATCCTGTCTGCGCTCAGGCGCGGGTCTCGTTACCCTCGGTATCCCGGAAAGTCTCAACTCCATCCTGGAGGCCAAACTCACTTCGGCTATGACCCATCCCTTCCCGGATACCGGCCGCGGCACTTTTGCCTATGAAGCCAAAGATGCAATCCTGAAATTGGCTAAAGCCTTTGACATTATCGCTATCGGCCCTGGTCTGGGACGCGAGGAAAAGACTATCTGTCTTGTCCTCGAACTACTTGCCGAATTCGATAAGCCTCTGGTCATTGATGCCGATGCCCTGTATGCAATTGCTCAGGATATAACCGTACTGGCAAAAATCAAAAATGAGGCCATTCTTTCACCCCATCCCGGCGAGATGTCCCGGCTTACGGGAAAAGATACTGCCCAAATTCAAAAGGAGCGTCTTGAAGCCGCAGTGGGATTTGCCAGGAAGCACAAAGTTATTCTGGTGCTCAAAGGCTACGAGACCGTGGTTACTGATGGGGCAAAATATTACATAAACCCCACGGGAAATCCGGGAATGGCCTCGGCCGGTTCTGGCGATGTGCTTACCGGCGCTATCGCAGCCTTTCTGGCCCAGGGGCTTTCCGCCTTTGATGCCGCCGAGTTAGGTGTCTATATCCACGGCCTCGCCGGCGACCTGGCGGCGGAGGAAAAGGGCCAGATTTCCCTTATCGCCGAGGACATCCTGGATAAACTCCCCCAGGCCACAATGCGTATCAGCCAGCCCTAAGCGAATCTTTAGTCATCCCTGCCTGCCGGCAGGCGGGCAAGCAAGGCCTCATCAGTCATTTGCAGAACCACGAGTGTCCTTTTCCCTTGACATCTCAATCATTTTTCGTAGAATTATAGTTTTGTAAATACTCGCGATAGGAGGAAGATAAGTGAAAGCCGCGGTTCTGGAAGAGGTAGGAAGACTTGAGATAAAGGATGTGGATGAGCCCAAATGCCCCCCGGACGGACTTCTCATCAAGGTGGCGGCGTGCGCGGTCTGCGGCACTGATGTTAAAGTTTTACATCACGGGCACCGCCTGCTTGTCCCCCCGAGAATCACCGGCCACGAGGTAACCGGCACTATCGTGGAGGTAGGGGAGGAGCTAAGAGGCTACCATGTGAGCCGAAGGGTGGCCGTGGCCCCGGCGGTGCCCTGCGGAAAGTGTTACTACTGCCAGCGCGGCATCCAGGGGATGTGTGAAAACTTGACTGCCATCGGCTATCACTACGACGGTGGATTTGCCGAATATATGGCCGTGCCCGGCGTGGCGGTGAAAAACGGATGTGTCAGTTCCGTGCCGCCCGGGGTTTCCTTTGAGGAGGCCGCACTGGCCGAGCCCTTGGCCTGCTGCATCAATGCCCAGGAACTTATGGAGGTTAGCCTGGGCGATGTGGTGGTGATAATGGGGGCCGGGCCTATTGGCTGTCTAAATGCGGGGCTGGCCCGGGCGCGCGGGGCAGGGCGCGTCATCCTCACCGATATAAGAAAAGAGCGTTTGAAACTTGCCGAGAAGGTTGCCGACGCCGACCTTTATCTGAATTTAACCGGGGAGGAATTGAAAGAACGCATCTTTGGTGAGACCGAACGCCGCGGTGCGGATAAGGTCATCGTGGCCTGTTCGTCGGCCAGGGCCCAGGAGGAATCTCTCGGTCTCGTGGCTAAACGGGGCGTGGTGGATTTCTTCGGCGGCCTTCCCAAGGATGACCCCTATATAAAATTCAATTCCAATCTGCTGCATTATCGGGAATTTTCTGTACTGGGAAATCACGGCTCTGCGCCCCGGCATAATGTCCTTGCCCTGGACCTTATCGCCGCTGGCCAGATAAAGGTGAAAGGTCTCATTACCCATTGCTTCAATATCTCAGATACACTCAAAGGCATAAGGGTGACTGAAGCAGCCGAAGGTTTGAAGGTGATTATTGAGGGGGAACCGTAGAAATGTCAGCCGTCGGCGGTCGGCGGTCTGCCGTCTGGGCTCAGCAATAATGGAGTAGGAATGGCGCCAAAGATATTGGCCAGAAACGATAAACTGCGGCTTTTGAAGCAGATGCTCCAGATACGGGCCTTTGAGGATAAGGTCTTTGAACTTCTGGCCCGAGACCTGCTCAAGGGCGCTTCCCACGCCTATGTGGGGGAGGAGGCCATCGCCGTGGGGGCCTGCGCAGCCATAGGACTTGAAGATTATATCACCAGCACCCATCGCGGACACGGCCACTGCCTTGCCCGGGGCGCGGATTTGAAACTGATGATGGCCGAACTATGCGGCAAGGCCACCGGATACTGCCGCGGCCGCGGGGGCTCTATGCATATCGCCGATGTCAAAGCCGGAAATCTCGGGGCCACGGGAATAGTGGGTTCAAATATACCCGTGGCTACGGGGGCGGGTCTGGCGCTGCAGATGAAGAAGAAAAAAAGCGTCTGCTTATGTTTTTTCGGAGATGGCGCAGCCAATACCGGCGCATTTCACGAATCGCTCAATCTGGCGGGCTTGTGGAAACTCCCCGTGGTCTATATCTGCGAGAATAATTTGTATGGGATGAGTGTTTCCGTGGAGAGGGCCTTGGCGGTAAAGAATGTGGCCGACCGCGCTTCGGCCTACAATATGCCGGGAAAGATCGTGGATGGGATGAAAGTTCTGGAGGTCTATGAGGCAGTGAGTGAGGCCGTCGAGCGCGCCCGGCGAGGCGAAGGCCCGACTCTATTGGAGTGTAAGGCCTATCGCTTTCGTGGCCATTCCCGAGGCGACTCTCGCAAATATCGCACCAGGGAGGAAGAGGAGCACTGGCGTGCCCGCGACCCCATAGAGCAGTTCAAAAAACACCTTTTAGAAGAGGGCGCTCTCACGGAAGAAGAATTTAGCGCCCTGGAAAAGGAAGTGGGCGAAGAAACTTCTGCTGCCGAGCGTTTCGCACTACAGGAAAGCCCGGACCCTTCGCCGGATGACCTTTATGATGATGTATATGTGGATTATGAGCAAGGAAATACGAGGTTGAGAAGGAAGAGCTGAATCGTGCCTGAGATTTTCTATTGGGAGGCCATTCGGGATGCCCTGCGCGAGGAGATGCTGCGGGACGAACGGGTCTTCGTAATGGGTGAGGATGTGGCCATCTACGGCGGGGCCTATGGAGCAACTCGGGGGCTTTATGAGGAGTTTGGCGAGGAACGGGTCAAGGATACGCCTATTTCCGAAGCGGCCATCATTGGCGCAGCAGCCGGCGCGGCTATGTGTGGGCTTCGTCCTGTAGCCGAAATTATGTATATAGATTTCATCACCCTGGGTATGGACCAGTTGGTGAATATAGTCGCCAAGAATAGGTATATGTTCGGAGGCAAGACTACCGTGCCTATGGTTATTCGCACTCAAGGGGGTGCCGGCCGGGGCATCGCCGCTCATCATTCGCAGAGCCTGGAGACCTGGTTCGTTCATTTACCCGGCGTGCTTATCGCCACCCCTGCAACTCCCTATGACGCCAAAGGCCTGCTCAAGACCGCTATCCGAGACGATAATCCCGTTCTTTTCATAGAACATAAAATGCTCTATCGAACCACAGGCGAGGTACCTGAAGGGGATTATGCGCTTCCCCTGGGCCAGGCCAAAGTAACCCGCCCTGGCTCAGATGTCACGGTGGTCTCTTATTCCCGGATGGCCAATCGTTCGCTGGAGGCGGCAGAAGTAGTGGCCGCCGAAGGCATAGATGCTGAGGTAATAGACTTGAGGTCGCTACGGCCCCTGGATATAGAAAGTGTATTAGAATCTGTAAAAAAGACCGGCCATCTGGTGCTCGTTTCCGAAGGATATAAGAATGCCAATGCCCTGTGCGAAGTGGCCTTCAGGGTGAATGAATTTGGCTTTGACTATCTGGATGGCCCGATGCTGAGAGTATGCGCTGCGGATGTGCCCGTGCCTATGAGCCCTGTTTTGGAGGAGGCCGCGGTCCCCTCAGTGGAGAGCATAGCCGGAGGTATTCGTCAGGCTTTGGCGGATTGATATAAGTATGTGATTCGGCTTAAAGGGAAATGAGAGTTAAGCATTGTGAATTCCCGAGGCATATCGCGGCGTGAATTTTTGAGGAGGACCGGGCTGGGAACGGCGGCCTTGGCCTTGCCTAAATTCCTCAACCCCAGGCAACTTTTGCCTTTTTCCTCAGCAAGCCCTTTTGGCCTGACAGGCAACAAAGTATTTCTTATCGAAAATCATAATGAGGCGCTTCTCTTTTGGCTGAAAGAAGGAATTAAAGATAAGGTCCTCGTCCATCTGGATGCCCACGGGGATATTCGGCATATCCCGCCCTGGCAGATGGAAGTCGTCCTCGAGGCAAAAGGGGCAGAAGAAATAGGTGCGCACCTGAAGATGCCCAATGAGCCTTATCATCCCCAGCGTTTCATCTCTTTTGCCAACTTTCTCTATGCGGCGGTGGGCCTGGGGGTAGTGAAAGAGATTGTCTGGGTGGTGCCCGAGGCAGAACTTGAGGTGAAAGATTTCGATGCGGCGAGGAATCGCCTGGGACGGGCGCTTTTCACTTCTGCTGGCTCTTTTGACTATAAAGAGGGAAGGTGGCAGGGCTATGCTTATGAAACAAAGTTTACCATTACGCCGCTTGATAATCTGCCGACCTTGAACGGCTCTTTACTTCTGGATATGGATGTGGATTTTTTCACCTTCCGCTCCTTTGTGAATCTGCGCCACCGCTCGGTGCCCCGCATCTGGCCGCCGGCGGTTTTGGATATCTTGCTGAAAAAGGCTCCACGGCCTTCAGTAGTTACTATCTGTTATTCAGTGCAAAATGGCTTCACGCCCTTGAGGTTTCGCTATCTGGGACATTGGTTTGAAGGACTGGTGAAAGGGGAGGGCGGCAGCAAGTTAGAGGCCTGGCAGTGGCTTAAAGAGGGGGATTTGGCCTTTGC